>CAZQAM010000315.1:0-2970 GCA_964591355.1 uncultured Oscillospiraceae bacterium | reverse complement strand
ATCTAATCCTGTTTGGCGTTCCTGCCCTGATCGTTTTGATCATCGGTATCGTGCTGATCTGCAAAGCCACCATCGGCCCGGGCGGCTCGATTCCCAACTTCTTTGGCAAACTGCAGGGCGTAGAGGCAAACTGGATCGTGGCAGACCAGAGCACGACGAAGACTCCGCGCTATTATAAAATGGGCACGTTCAACGCGCCGGAAGGATATACGCTGGATCCTGATTATCACGTGGTTTCGGATTCTCTTACTCAGACGTTTTACTACACCGCAGACGACGAGAATGCATTGATCCACAGCATTTATGTCGCGGGCATCAAGAACAAATCCGCCGAAGAAATGGTCAAAACGGTAGCCGCATATAACATTTTCGCCGAGGAACCGATCAACTCCGAGGAGCCGATTGGCGATTTCAACGCGAAATGGCTCCTGGGAAAGATCAACGATGACGCAAACGCCACAGCGGAATCTGCGCTTGAGATGGGCCACGTCCAGCTCAATATCTATATCGATTCCGTGCAGGATGCCAGCGTGCTTGTTTTCATGAGCTCCAAATATCAGACGCCGGCAGCAGAGCTCCCGTCGAATGAAGAATTTCTGGCGGAAGCCGAAAAAATCCTGTCCGGACTCAGTGTGGAAGCCGCAAAAGGGAATCAATAAGCCAAAAAACAGTTTCCATCTTTCATCAAGCATCCCGAAACCGGCTCAGAACGCCCAGCAATCATAGGCATATCCAGCAAAAAAGCGGCCCTGCATCAGAGCCGCTTTTGTGATGATACTCTTTTTTTCTCAGGCATTGGCCAGCCTGTCCCGGAGGAGAATCCGCCGCACCGTCATCCAGAGGATGGCAGCGGAAACGGCAATCATTGCCGTATAAATCAGGCTATGCGGCCAATCGGACTTATCCAGAGCAAATTCCGCTCCGGCCAGCAGCGCGATACCGGCCAGCAGCAGACCAAGCTCCAGGAAAGCCGTTTTTCGCGGGAAGCCGCGAAGCGCGGCGGCCAGCACGCCAAACAGCAAAACCGCGTAGCCGATCTGCGACAGGGGCGCGAAGATCAATATCCACAGCACATCGTCCTGCCGCAGCGTTTCCGGTACAATTTGAAACCCGGCCATCAGGGCCAGTGCAAGCATCGCGCGATCTCCCGTCCTCTTTTCGGGAATCAGCTTCACCAGCACGGCGGATATCAGCAGCAGCACCGCTTCGACAAAGCAAACGGAAAGCGACCACGTTTCCCAGCCGCTGTCAATGGAAAGGGGCGCCCACTTCAGCGCGCTCTTTTCCACCACCATGCCGTAACCCTGCCCGCTCAGCGGCTCAATCAGACGGATGGCGGCGAAAAGCAAAAGCCCCGGCACAGCGGCGGCATCCAGCATTTCCGCCGCTGGGGTCCCCGTTGCCCGGGATACGATCCAGGCCGCCAGCAGGCATCCCGCCAGCACCCCCAGCACATTCAGCCCGCCGGTTTCCATGGTAAAGAAGCGGGAAGCGCCTGCGTAATCGCCCATTTCATCGAAAAAAATCGTGTCAAAGCGCACAGCGCAGTAAACCGCCCTGCCCAGCAGAAGCCCGAGGACCGCCGCTCCACCGCAGAACAGCGCCGCGGGCCTGATATTCCTTTCCTTTTTCCGCCAAAGATACATTATCCCCGCTGCGGCCAGCAGGCACATCGCGGCGGCCAGCAGGCAGTACAGCGTTACATCCCCGCCCAAGAGGGAAACATACGGTATTTCGCTCATATCATTTCACCAGCGTACAGAAACAGATCATATCGCTCAGCCGGCGGCCTACGCCCACCATATTCAATTTGCGGTATTCCAGCTTATTGCGCACCCATCTCTTATAGACCAAAGTGGCGCTGTTGCCGCCGTCCAGGTTATAGGCGATTCTGAAGCCTTCTTCCGAGACTCTCTTTCCCAGGATTTCACACAGCGCGGAAAACTCCGCCAGCGTCAGCCCTTCCGTATAATTCACCGAATCGCCGTCCGACACGATCAGCATATATTCCAGCGGCCCAATCTGGGCGATGGCGGCGCGCTGCGTCTTTTTTTGGGCGATCATTTCCCGGCCCGCAAAGCCCTCCCCGATCTGCCGCCTGCCGTTTTCCACCAGGACCGGCCCGAAGCAGAACACCTGGTACATATTCCTGCTGTTTTTCTTGTAGTAATCCTTGTACTGCTGGGAGGTGCACCGGCGGATAACGGAAAAATCGCCGTTTCTGTCGATGACCAGCACGTCGAAGGTGCCATCCGCCTTATTGCGGATCTGCTTGCCCTGCCGCATGACCACCTGGCATTTATCCGGAGTGATGAAGTAATCGCTGTTGATAGCCACTACGGCGTTCAGCGCGTCGGCGATTTCCACGGCCCGGGCAGTGGTGTTCTCCGCGCCGAAGGCCTTGTTGATGCTCCGCACCTGCTGGGCGGAAGCAGCCCGCAGCTGGGAGGCGTGGGAGATCTTCACCCGGGCTGCCGTGTACTTGACGCCTTCGTAGGTGCCGTAGCTGATGCGCACCGTGAGGGATTCATCCTCATAGAGCGTATTGTCTTTGCTGAAATTGGCGTTTTTGGGAACGGGACCAGCCACAAACCGGTCCATGGGCAGGGGGGACAGCGCGGCATGGGCGCAGGATGCGGTCAGCGCAAGCAGCAGCAAAAGCAGTAATGGGCGAAACAGTTTTTTGGTCATTTCATAATCCTCTTTGGGTTCGGTATCAAGGTGTCACGCGCCATCAGCCAAGCGTCCGCAAAAGCCGAGCGGGCGGAAGCAAGATCATCTGGCTCTTTTTTTCCGTGGGCAGCGGCTCATCAAAGGGGATCCATTTTTCGTTTTTCAGGCACCAGCGGAAGTGGAAATAGCGGGGATGGTCGCGCCATTTCTTCACGCCTTTTGTCAGGCCCGGATAATTGACTACGCAGTTTGGGTGCTGCTGCCGGAAGCGGTTGACTTCCGCCCGGCTGACATTCC
>CAZQAM010000314.1:0-2981 GCA_964591355.1 uncultured Oscillospiraceae bacterium | reverse complement strand
CCTGTGCGCTTTGCGCACAGGCCGCGCGGTTTTACCGCGCTGCCCGGGAGCGGTGGCGTGATCTATCGGTTGGCTTCTTTACACTGCCGGCTTTTCGGCAAAAAAGCTGCCCTTTCTGGTTCTCTTTCGGGCTCGAAAGAGAACGCCCCGTCCGTTCCCCTGTGCGGCAAGGCCGCCTTCTCTGGTTCTCTCTTCGGCTTCGAAGAGAGAACGCCCCCGTTATCCCCGTTTCCTCCGGTCGGAGAGGAACCGGGCGTATTCGCTCCAGTTCTCCAGCACCAGCCCGCAGCCGATGGCCACGGATTCCTGAGCGTTTTCAGAAAGGGTGCAGGGCATCATGAGGGATTTTGAGACCGCGTCGCTCAAACCGCCAAGCAAGGCGCCGCCGCCGGTCAGGGTAATGCCGGATTCCACGATGTCGGCCACCAGCTCGGCGGGGGTGTGCTCCAGCACGTCGTGGATGGCTTCCAGCAGCTGCTGCAGCGGCTCGTCCAGGGCCTCGGTGATTTCATCGCTGGTGATCCGCATCATTTTGGGCAGGTTGGAAATCAGGTTTCTGCCCGTCACTTCCATATAGAATTGCTCATTGCGGGGCAGGACGGAGCCGATATTGATTTTCAGGTCCTCCGCCGTCAGTTCGCCGATCAGCAGGTTATGCTTGCGCCTTAGGTACCGGATGATGGCGTCGTCAAAGGCGTCGCCGGCGATCTTGATGGTTTCCCGCACGATGAGCCTGCCCTGGGAAATGACGGCGATTTCGGTAACGCCGCCGCCGATGTCGCAGATCATCTGCCCGTAGGCTTCGCTGATGGGCAGCCCCGCGCCCAGGGCGGCGGCAATGGGCCTTTCGATCATCTGGGTGCGCCGGGCGCCGGCTTCGAAGAGGCTTGTCATCAGGCTGTGGCGCTCCATTTCATTGACGCCGGCAGGCACGCTGATGAGCACCCGGGGGCCGCCGATGAGCCGCTTGGGCACCGCCTGACGCACAAAATAGCGCAGCATGGCGATGGCCAATTCCAGATCGGGCACCATGCCGGTCTGCAAAGGGCGCATGGCGATAACGCTGCTGGGCGTGCGGCCGATCATCCGGTGGGCTTCCTCACCGAAGGCGATGACGTTGCGCGCGTCGCGGGTATAGGCAATCACCGCGGGCTCTTTGAGCACCACGCCCTTGCCTTTGCCGTAGATCACGACGCTGGCTGTACCCAGATCAATGCCGATATCCAGACTCGAGGCCATGCACCTTTCCCCATTTCAGCAATAAACTGTTCCCGGAATATATTCGACGCTGGAAGGCAAACTCCTCTTTTTTTCCACTTTTATGGGAATGATACGCTACTTTTTTGGGAAATACTGTCGAAATCCGTCTGCTCTTCTCCACTTTTTATGGGATTTTGTTCCATTTCCCGGGGCCGGAACATACTATACCACTTTTTCCCGCATTTGGCAAGCAAGGGCCAACCCGCCCTTGCCAAGGGACGGGGGATGGGGTACAATGGAAAAAGAAAAGCGGAAGAAGGAGGGATGGGCATGCGCTTTACGGCTGCGCAGCAATCGGCGGTTGAGGCCCGCAATGACAGCGTGCTGGTCAGCGCCGCGGCAGGTTCGGGCAAAACGGCCGTGCTGGTGGAGCGGGTCTTATCCCTTCTGAAAGAGGGCATGCAGATCGACCGCATGCTCATCGTCACCTTCACCCGGGCCGCGGCGGGAGAAATGCGGGAACGCATCTGCAGGCGGCTGGAGGAGGAAGGGGATCCCCGCCTCGGCAGGCAGGCGCTGCGGCTGAACCGCGCCGCCATCTGCACCCTGCATGTATTCTGCTTCCGGGTGCTCCGGGAGCATTTCCAGGCGGCGGGGATCGACCCCATGTGCCGCATCGCCGATGAAGAAAAACTGGACGCGCTGCGCCGCCGGGCCCTGGATGACGCCCTGGAAGCGGCCTATGCCGATCCCTCTGCCGATGAACAGGCGCTGTTTTCCCAGTTTGAGGATCCTCAAATCGTGGAGATGATGGACAGCCTGTATCTTTTCCTGACCTCGAAAGCCGATCCCTGGGGCTGGGCGGAGGAAATGTGCCGGGAGGAAAATGCGCAGGCCGCTTTCTGGCTGCCTATGCTGCAGGCGATGTGCGCCGGCCGTCTGGAGGGCGCCCGGGAGCTGCTGCCCGAAATGGAAAAGCTGGTGAACCGGGCGGACGGCCCCGCCCGTTACGCCGCCTGCCTGGCGGATGATACCGCCCTGACGCAGGAAGTGATCCGGCAGGCCCGGCAGGGGACGCTGACCGGGGGGAATACGGGCTTTGCCCGGCTCAGCACGAAAAAGGCGGGCCCGGAGGAAAACCCGGAGGCGGCGGAACAGTACAAAGCGCTGCGCCAGGAATGGAAGAAACGCGTCGAGGACGCCCGGAAGCTGCTGCCGGAGGACCCGGAAAAAGCCGGAGCGCGGCTGGCCCATACCCTGCCCGCCCTGCGGGCCCTGTGCGGCCTGACAAAGAAAATGGCCGATGGCTACTTTGCATTGAAGCAGGCCCGGAATTACCTGGATTACAGCGATCTGGAGCATCTGACGCTGAAAGCGCTTTCTGATCCCGCCGTGCGGGGGCAGGTGGCCGGGAAATTCGACGCGCTGTTTATCGACGAATACCAGGATGTGTCCGGCATCCAGGAGGCCATCATCGAAGCGCTGCACGCGGAAGGGAAAAACCTTCTGTTCATGGTGGGGGATGTGAAGCAGAGCATCTACCGCTTCCGGCAGGCCGATCCCACGCTGTTTCTGCAGAAATACCGGGAATATTCCCTGGAGGAAACCGCGCCGCGGCGCAAGATCCTTCTGCAGCAGAATTTCCGTTCCAATGAAAATATCCTGCTGGCGGTGAACGAGGTGTTTTCCCACGCCATGCGGGAAAAGGAAACGGAAATCGAATACGACGAGGCGGCCATGCTCCGCCCCGGGCCGAACCAGGGTTTCGGCGCGCCGGCGGA
>CAZQAM010000313.1:0-2992 GCA_964591355.1 uncultured Oscillospiraceae bacterium | reverse complement strand
CGGCTGGATCTGGCCGGCATCGCGGGCTCTTCCGGCTCCGCCTGCACCAGCGGCAGCCTGGATCCTTCCCATGTGCTGCTTGCCATCGGATTGCCTCACGAAGTGGCCCACGGCAGCCTCCGGCTCTCTTTGTCGGACCAGAATACGGAAGAAGAAGTGGACGAGGTATTGGATGTGCTGCCCCGGATCGTATCCACCCTGCGGGCCATGTCGCCCATGTACGACGATTTTATAAACAGCCAGAAATGAACAGGAAATGTAAAACCTTTTTGATTCGTTTCTGTTTGATGGAGGAAAAAAAGGCATGTACAGCGAAAAAGTAATGGATCATTTCACAAACCCCCGGAATGTGGGCGAGATCCCCGACGCCAACGGCGTGGGCACGGTGGGCAACGCCAAGTGCGGCGATATCATGCGGATGTACCTGAAGGTGGAAAACGGCATCATTGAGGATGTGAAATTCAAGACCTTCGGCTGCGGCGCCGCCATCGCCACGTCGTCCATGGCCACGGAAATGGTGAAAGGCAAAACCCTCAAGGAAGCGCTGCAATTGACCAACAAGGCCGTGGCGGAAGCGCTGGACGGGCTGCCCCCCGTAAAAATCCACTGCTCCCTGCTGGCGGAAGAGGCCATTCATGCGGCGGTGGAGGATTATCTGAAAAATCACCCGGAGGAGGCCGTATAACAGGCTGCGTTCCCTCCGGCGCCGCAAGGAGATACAATGCCGGAAATTCATGGAAATACAGAGGGCATCCGGGAAACGCAGCTTCGTGAACTGGAAAGCCTGTACGACTGTCCCTTCGAACCGGATGAATTTGCGCCGCGCGACCTCCTCCGGGAGCTTGCGCGGCATTCGTGCGCTTTGAACAGGGAAATCGCTCTGTACGTGAGCCGGGACGGCGATGTGCTGGATGTGACGGTGGGCGTGGGGGACAGCGTCCCTTTGCAGGATGTGCGCCTGCGCCGCAACAGCCGGCGGCTGTCTTTCGTCCGGTGCATCCATACCCATCCCGGCGGCTCGCCCCGTCTGTCCGAGGTGGATCTGTCTGCCCTGCGCTCCCTGATGCTGGACAGCATGTGCGCCGTGGGCGTGGATGATGCGGGTCGGGTGACCGGCGTCAGCGCGGCGTTCCTCACCGAGCGGGTCCGGGGCGTGCCCGGCATCGAGATCAGTGAGGTTTATCCGCTGCATAAGCTGCCCCAGCAGGCGTGGATGCAGGAGATACAGTCCTCCGAGCACCGGGTGCTGGAGGGAGAAGACGGAGAAATGCGGGACGCGCCGGAAAAGGCGGTGCTGGTGGGCATCGACAGCGAGCGGTCCCTGGATGAACTGGCCGCCCTGGCCGAAAGCGCCGGCGCGCTGGTGGTGGGCCGGTCCTTCCAGAAGCGTCCAAAGCCCGACACCGCCACCTTTATCGGCAGCGGCAAGGCGTATGAACTGCAGCTCAGCGTGCAGGCCCTGGAAGCTGATCTGGTGATATTTGACGACGAGCTCACCGGCGCGCAGACCAAAAACCTGGAGGAGATCATCGGCGTCAAGGTCATTGACCGCACCACCCTGATCCTGGATATTTTCGCCCAGCGCGCCCAGAGCGGCGAGGGCAAACTGCAGGTGAAGTTGGCCCAATTGAAATACCGGGCCGGCCGGCTCATCGGCCAGGGGCTGATCCTCTCCCGGCTGGGGGGCGGCATCGGCACCCGGGGCCCCGGCGAAACCAAGCTGGAAATCGACAGGCGGCGCATCCGGGAGCAGATCAACGCCCTGAACAGGGAACTGGACGCCCTGCAAAGGCAGCGCCAGCTGCGGCGCAGGAACCGGGAGAAAAACGCCGTTCCCATCGTTTCCCTGGTGGGATACACCAATACCGGGAAATCCACCCTGCTCAATCGGCTCACCGATGCCGGCGTATACGCCGAAAACAAATTGTTCGCCACCCTGGACGCGGTATCCCGCCGGGTGGAAATGCCGGGGGGCGGCGAATTTCTCCTGGTGGACACAGTGGGCTTTATCAGCAAGCTGCCGCACGATCTGGTGGAGGCCTTCAAATCCACCCTGGAGGAAGCGGCGCTGTCCGATCTGCTGGTGATCGTATCCGACGCCTCGTCCCCCGAATTGATGTTCCAGCACCGGGTGGTGGAGGAGGTATTGCGTCAGATCGGCGCGGATACCCAGCCCCGGATCGACGTGCTGAACAAATGCGACCTGTGGGATCAGGCCGACGATTTTCAGACCGCGCTGCTGCCGGGGGCCCTTTACCTGTCCGCCGAAACCGGCCGGGGCCTGGATGAACTGATGGACGCCATTGCCCGGCAGCTCCGGGTCGGGGAAAAGACCTTTCAAATGCTGGTTCCCTTCGCCCGGTACGGGGTAATAGGGGAGCTGCGGCAGAAAGGCAGGATCGAAAAGGAGGAATACCGGGATGACGGGGCGCTCCTTACCGTGACGCTGCCCCGGGACGCCGCCGGGCAGATCATCGCCAAATACCCGGAAATGATCGTGGACCCTTGACTGCAGAAGAAACGAAGCGGCGCTTGCCCGCAAAAGGAGGAGACGGATGCTTGCCAGGCTGCTTTCGCTGCTGCTGATGCTTCTGTCCCTGGGGCAGAGCGCCGTGGACAGTTACGTGAATGAAATGAACCTGGGGGAAAACCTGTTCCTGGTCAACAGGCAGTATACCATTTCCGCGGATTATGCGCCCAAGGACCTGGCCAGGCCAAATGTCAAGGGCGGCGGGGAGCATACCATGATGCGGCAGGAAGCGGCCCGGGCGCTGGAAGAAATGTTCCGGGCGGCGATGGAGGAAAAGAATTATACCCTCTGGGCTATTTCCGGCTACCGCAGCTACGGCAAGCAGAACATCATCCACCGGCGGAAGGTGGGCCAGGTGGGACGGGCGGCGGCGCTGCGGGTTTCGGCCCCGCCGGGGGCCAGCGAGCATCAGCTGGGCCTGGCCATGGACCTGGGCTGCAGAGGCAGCATGCATCTGACGGA
>CAZQAM010000312.1:0-3007 GCA_964591355.1 uncultured Oscillospiraceae bacterium | reverse complement strand
TTCAAGATTCCCGCGCCCTCCTCTCCGGAGGCGCTCGACTATAATATCATATCTCCCCAACATTGTCAATACTTTTTTCGTAAAATTCAAGAAAAAGCCGTCAACTTTTTGATAAATGAACGATTGCATTTGGGAGAAAAATATCGTTCGGAAAAAGCTGAATGATACTGTTCTTTCATTATATATATTGTTCGTCTCCGCAAACATTCCCAGCATGATCTTTTTCCCGCCGGAAACAATAGACGCGGGTGAAGAAAATGACTGGTCTGAAAAAAATGATCGGGCTGCCGGTGATCATGGAAGGCCGGACCGCGGGCAGCGTCATGCGGGGCGTGCTGACGGCGGACGGCCGATCTCTGCGGGGCATTGTGATGCGGGGCGGCCTGACCGGCGCCCGGTGGCTGCCCCGGGAACAGATTTCGCTGGTGGGAAAAATATCGGTCATCGCCCGGGGAAAACCCCGCCGGCTGCCCCGGGACGCCGACTTTCATCTTTTCCGGGTCACGGATCCCGCGGGGGAAAGGCTGGGCGTCGTCACAGACGCCCTGCTGAATGAGGAAACGCTGCGGGTCACCGCGCTGGAAATCTCCGCAGGCCCCATCGACGATCTCACCGACGGCCGCTGGTATGCCACCGCCTATTCCGTGCAGCCCAGCGGCGGCACGGGACATGTGACGATCCCCACTGTTCGGGAGGAGGTGACGCACGAATGAACAAATATTTCCTGATAGGGACCATGGGCTTCCTGATGGGCATGAAGTACCGGCAGCTGGGCAGGCGGCGCTGCATGGCCTATCTGCGCAGGCAAATCCAGCGCATGATGCCCTGACCCCATGACGACGCACGAATCCGCTGCCGCCGCAGCCCCGGCGCGTTCCCGAAAAGTGCTTTCCCTGGCGCTGGCCGCCGGGGGATTGCTGGCACTGATAGCCTGGCGCTCCCTTTCCCGCCTGATCTGGCAGCTGCTGTTCGCCCTGCTGATGGCCGCCCTGGCGCTGCCCATCGAAAGGCGGCTGGAAAGGCATTTGAGCCGGCAGGCTGCCGCGCTGGCGGCCGTGGGGGGACTGGTGCTGGCGTTCCTGGGCGCCCTGGGGCTGCTGGTGCCGGCCATTCTGGATCAGGGGCGGCTGATCATGGCGCAGGCACCCCGGTTTCTTCAGCAGATCCAGGCCCTGTGGGAACAGTGGCGGCAGGGAGAAATCCTGTCCGTCCTGGCCGCGGGACAGGATCTTCCGGGCCAGTGGCTGAACCGGGCGGCCCAGTGGATCGGGGAGAGCGCGCCGAAGCTCATCAACCTGGCGGGCGCCGGCTTTGACGCCGTTTCCCGAGCGTTTCTGTCCCCGCTGCTGGCTTTTTATTTTCTGCGCGACCGGGAATTGTTCTCTTATCAATTGTCTCTATGGATTCCTTCCCGGTACCGCCGCCGGATACTGGCCGCCCTGCAGGGGATGCGCCGGGAGGCAGGCGGCTATATTCGAGGGCAGCTGCTGGTGTCTCTCGCGGTGGGCGTGCTGACGGCGCTGGGCCTTTTTTTCGTAGGCGTGCCCGCCTGGCTGGCGTTGGGGATCCTGATGGGCGTGTGCGAGCTGATCCCTTATGTGGGGCCGCTGATCGGCGGCGTTCCCATCGCTGTGTTTTCCCTGCCCCTGGGGCTGACCAGCACCCTGTGGGCCCTGGGCGTCACTGTGGCGGTGCAGCAGATCGAAGGGTTTTTCCTTTCTCCCTTCCTTATGGCCGGCGCCACCGGGCTGCACCCGGTGTACGTAGTGCTGCTCCTGTCCGCCGGGGGAATGCTTTTCGGCCTGCCGGGCATGGTGCTGGCGCTGCCGGCGTTTCTGTGCGTCCGGGGCGGCGTGCGGGTCTTCAGGACCATGGAAAAACCGTAACCTGCGCAAAACGCCATGATTTCGACAGAATCTTTTCCTTGCGGTGACAGCATAAATCGTGTATAATAGGAAAAAGAAGGGAGGCAGTGCGTCATGTCGGGTGAAACCACCAAACTGCGCCCGTTGTCCGAAAGCAACAATACCGCGGCGGGCATCCTGGCCCATGTGTACACCGCGCTGCAGGCAAAGGGCTACGATCCCATCACCCAGCTGGTGGGCTACGTGCTGACGGGCGATCCCACCTATATTACCAGCTTCGAGGGCGCGCGCAGCATGATCTGCCGCCTGGAAAGGGATGAAATCCTGGAAGAGCTGGTAAGATTTTACGTGGAAAACAGGCTGAATCCATGACCGGGCGCATCCTGGCCCTGGATGTGGGCGATAAACGCATCGGGATTGCGCTCAGCGATGAAATGCGTTTGATTGCCACGCCCCACAGCGTATATACCCGGGTGGGGTATGGTCCCGATGTCCGGTTTTTCCAGCAGCTGTGCCGGGAGACGGGGGCTGCGCTGGTGGTATGCGGCCTGCCCCGGAATATGGACGGATCGGAGGGCTTCCAGGCGGAAAAGGTGCGGGCCTTTGCGGAAAAGCTGAAAGACGGCGGCCTCGACGTTGTTTTCCAGGATGAACGTCTCAGCACCGTTTCCGCGCACCAGGCGCTGATAGAAGGCGGCATGCGGCGGGACGCCCGGAAGGGCACGGTGGACAAAGTAGCCGCCGCCGTGATTCTGCAGGCGTATCTGGACAGCGGAAGAGCATGAAACATTCCTGCCGAAAGGCATCAATAGAAGGGAGAAAAGCACAATGGCAGACGATATCAGGAACGACGGCCCCCGGGAAGAAGAGCTTCCCGAAGGCATCATCGAACTGACCGATGAAGACGGCGTGACCACCCAGTTTGAATACCTGACCACCATCGATTACGAGGATGAAAAATACGTGGTGCTGATGGTGCTGGACGATGAGGAACAGGACGATGAAGAAGGGGAAGTGCTGATCCTGAAAATCGAGCAGGATCCGGAAACCCAGGAAGACATCTATGTTTCCATCGACGACGACGCGGTATCCCAGGCCGTGTTTGAGCAGTTCCTGGCCATGATGGACGAGGAAGAGGACGA
>CAZQAM010000311.1:0-3018 GCA_964591355.1 uncultured Oscillospiraceae bacterium | reverse complement strand
CTTTTTTTCACAATCAGTTTTTCCGCCAGATTTCAGGGGCAAACAGCAGCAGCACGGGATAGATTTCCAGCCTGCCCGCCAGCATCAGGAAGGACAGGAGCAGTTTGGCTCCCGGGGAAAAGAAAGCGAAATTCTGCGTGGGGCCAACGCCGCTCAGGCCGGGCCCCACATTGGACAGGCAGGTCAGCGACGCCGTCATGGCGGTGACAAAATCCCCCGCCTCCGGGGCCAAAAGGATGGTGCCCGCCACAGCCAGCATCAGCCACAGGAAAAGGTATACCCCAACCTGGCCCACGGTGGATTCCGACACAGGCTTCCCGTCCATCCTGACCACCGCTACCTTCCGGGGCTGCAGGGTATGCCTCAGATCCCTGTACGCCGTCTTTACCAGCAGGATCAGCCGGCTGATTTTGAACCCGCCGGCCGTGGAGCCCGCGCAGGCGCCAAGAGCCATCAGGAGGATCATAAGAGCCCTTGCCAGCAGCGGCCAGACATCGAAATCCGCCGTGGTGAAGCCGGTGGTGGACACAAGAGCGTTCACCTGGAAAAACGCGGTGCGCAGCGCCGGGAAAAAGCCCCCGGCGTTGGGCCGGATGATAAAGGTGATCCCCAGGGTGGCCGCGATCACGATCAGCAGATACGTCCACAATTCTTCATTGTGCTTCAGAGATTCGGTATCCCGGACCGCCAGATGATAATACATGGCAAAATTGATGCCAAAGAGCATCATGAACACGGCGATGATCCATTCGATCAGCGGGCTGTGGAACGCCGCGATGCTGGCGTTGTAATTGGAAAAACCGCCGGTGCCCGCCGTGCCGAAGGCGTGGATCAGGGCATCGTAAAGGTTCATGCCAGCCAATAGCAGGCACGCCGCTTCGATCAGGGTCAATACCAGATACAGGCCGTAGAGCACCTTGGCGGTATCGCCCATTTTGGGCAGCAGCTTCGTAAACGTGGGGCCGGGGCTCTCGGCCCGGGCCAGGTGGCTGGTGCGGCCGGACAGCCGGGGCAGCACGGCCAGGGTAAAGATCAGCACCCCCATGCCGCCGATCCAGTGGGTAAAGGAGCGCCAGAACAGGATGCCCCGGGGCAGGGATTCGATCTCCGTGAGGATGGTGGAGCCGGTGGTGGTGAAGCCGCTGACCGACTCAAAAACCGCGTCCCAAAGCTGCGGAATCGCCCGGGAAAAAACAAAGGGCAGCGCTCCGAAAAAGGACAGGATCACCCAGCTCATCCCCACCACGGCCATGCCGTCCCGGGCCGTGAGATCCTCCCGGTCCGGCCGGATGAGGAAGCCCGGCAGCGCCCCGCAGGCGGCGGTGAGCGCAATGGTATACACAAACGCCATCACGTCTCCCTGCCGGTAGATCAGCGCCACCGCCAGGGAAGGCAGCATCAAAAGCGCTTCAATCAGCAGCAGCCTGCCCAACAGCCGAAAAACCAGTTTATAATTCACACCATGATCCCCTTTGACTGTGCTGCGCAAAACAGCGACTCATGATCAGCCTTTCCGGAATACCTCGCCCAGGGTGCTGAGCCCCGTGTGCTGGCTGATGACCACCACGCAGTCCCCGGCCTCGATGGTGTCGTTGCCGAAGGGCACCATCACCTGCCCATTCCGCACAATGACGGCGATCAGGGCTTCGGGGATCACATGCAGGTCCTTCAGCGGCACGTGGATGTAGGGGTCCCCCACCTCAGCGGTGAATTCCAGGGCTTCCGCTTTGCCGTCCAGCAGCCGGTACATGCGCTGCACCGCGGCAAAGGAGCGGCTGGCGCGGGAGCGCACCACCCGCAGAATATTGTTGCAGGCCACCGTGCGGGTGCTGATGATGCTGTCCAGCCCCATCTGATGCATGATGGCGGAATAGGTATCCCGGCTGGATTTCACGATCACCTTTTTGACGCCCCGCTGGATGGCATAGAAGCCGCTCATCAGGTTTTCCTCGTCCCGGTCGGACAAAGGCACAAAGGCGTGGGTATCGGCCAGGCCCTCGGTTTCCAGCAGGTCCTGGTCGGTGCCGTCGCCCTGGATGATATCGGCGCCGGGCAGGAGCTCCGACAGCCGGCGGGCTTTTTCCGGATTGATTTCGATGATGGAAACCTTGATCTTCATGCTCAGCAGCATGGAGGCCAGATAAAAGGCAATGCGGCTGCCGCCCATGATCATCACCGAGCGGATGGAGGCAATGCCCTTGCCCAGGGCGTCGAAAAAGCGGGTGATGGTATTCACATCGGCCACCACGTGCACCCGGTCCCCAGGCTGAATGACGAAGTCGCCCTTGGGGATCACAATATCCCCGCCCCGCTCCACGGCGCAGAACAGCACCTGGGGCAGCTGCCTGTTTTTCCGGTACATTTCCTTCAGGGGAACGCCCACCACGACGTCATCCTCCGCCGCACGGAAATCCACCATCTCCACCCTTCCCCGGGCGAAGGTTTCCACACCCCCGGCGAAAGGATAGCGCAGCATCCGGCTGATTTCCCGGGCGGTGGCCCGCTCGGGATTGATCACGTAATCAATGGCCAGCTCCTTCTGCAGGAAGGGCAGGCTGCTCAGGTATTCCGGATCCCGGATCCGGGCGATGGTATACTGGGCGCCCAGGCGCTTGCCGGTCAGGCAGGAGAGCATGTTGATCTCATCCCCCACCGTGGTGGCGATGAGGATATCGGCCTGCTGCACGCCGGCTTCCATCAGCGTATCGGCGCTGATGCCGCTGCCCTTGATGAACATGGCGTCGATGGAATCCACGCTTTTCTGCAGCACCAGTTCATTCCGGTCAATGATCGTCACATCATGGCCTTCTTCCACCAGCGTCCTGGCCAGGGTGGTGCCCATTTTTCCCCCGCCGATAATAACAATACGCATACAACGCCTCCCGCGGTCTTCCAAGAAAATACAGCATCATTATACCAAGATTGATCCGCCTTGAAAAGGGCAAATCCGGACAAAACCTGGACAGAAAGAGCCGTTATCATTGCAAATCTGTTTCACATTTCAGAAATATGCGCCTG
>CAZQAM010000310.1:0-3030 GCA_964591355.1 uncultured Oscillospiraceae bacterium | reverse complement strand
GATTGAGGCTGCGGACAGAAAGCCCCTGCCGCGGAGCACGAGGCCGCGGAGGTCTCGAACGGCCCCCTTTCGCGCCATGAAAAACGCCCCGCTGTTTACGAAGCGGGGCGCTGTTTCAGGCAGGATTTACTTGGGCGCGATCCGGGTGAGGCCCTCGAAGGCGTAGGTGGCGGTGACGGCGATTTCAGGGGTATCGGTGACGATATCCCGGTATTCGGCGCCGGCGTAATGGGCCATGCCGCCGATGTTGTAGACCTTGCTCATATCCCAGCCCCGGGCATTGAGCAGCTTCATCATGTTGTTGACGCGGCCGCCGGACTGGCACATGAGGAAGATGGTCTTTCCCTTGGGGAAGAGCGCTTCCAGGAGCTCGTCAGACTCCGCGTATACCGGGATAGGATCTTCCACGGTGCCGCCGTAAAGCTGGGGCAGAGAAGCGTCGTTGCAGGCCTCGGCGTTGAAGATCAGGGCGAAATAGGGGATGCACTCGAAATTGCGCAGGTGCTTCTTGGCGTAATCGGTGTAATCCCGCAGGTCGATGTATTTCACATCGGTGCGGCCCAGATACTGCCTGAGGTTTTCGCTGTTGATGGCGGAGCAGGTGGGGCCGAAATTGCCGGGCTCGCAGAAGGTTTCCTGGGTGTCGTCCTTATTGGCCAGGTAAGTTTTGGTGGTATCCACGGGGGCGGGCAGCTCCGCTTCGCCCTGGGCGACAGCGGCCGCGGCAGCCGCGGCGACCGCTTCCTTTTTGGCCTCGAACACCTTGCGCATTTCAAGCGCTTCGGCGTCGCCGTCAAAGAAGGAATCGGTGGCATGATAGGCAAACAGCGCCTGCACGATGCGCAGGATGTTGTTGGAAGACACGGTGGCGCCGGTGAACGCGTCGATGGTGAGATCGGCGCGGCCTTCGCCCTCAGAATAGTCGGCAAAATCGTCAATGGTGGAATAGCCCATCAGCTGCCCGTAGGTCTTGCCGATGTAGTAGGGGATCATTTCAGCCTTGACCTTTTCATAGGTGGCGTTGGGCGCGGTGGGCGGCGGGTTGCTGTCGCCCCAGAAGCCGCCCAGGTAATGCTCGGTGGAATCGGCGTCAAAGCTGAGGGTGCGGATAGCGGCGTCCGCGATCTTGCCGGAGGAGGGGGTGGTCAATTCCACATACGCGGTGGACCACACGTTCACATCGGCGCTGCGGCAGGTGCAGGAAATGAAGGTGACCTGATACTTGATGTAGCTCCGCGCCACATATTTGAAGGGCACGAAGGCATAGAACAGGTCTTCCTCCTTGGGGCCGTCAATGTGGCTGAAGGGGATCACGGCCACCTGATTGGCTTTGCTCCCCTCGCCCAGCT
Source organism: uncultured Oscillospiraceae bacterium (assembly GCA_964591355.1). GTDB lineage: Bacteria > Bacillota > Clostridia > Christensenellales > Aristaeellaceae > RUG563. The sequence continues at coordinate 1,681 of CAZQAM010000310.1, read as the reverse complement.
TGGCGGATGTGTTGAGGAAGCTGTTCACATCGCCCAGAGAGAGTTCCGCGGCCAGGGCGGCGGGGGCGAGCATCATCAGGCAGAGAAGAAACGCCAGGAAACGCTTGAACATGGATTGTCCTCCTTGCAGGTTTTTATTTGTTTTTATTCTATCGTTTTTTGACCGGATTGTCAATCAGAAAAGACGATTTTCGCGAAGGCTCCGCAGCGCCTTGTCAGGGCCAGCGCTGCTTGTATTTTCTTCTGCCGCAGCAGGCTTCGACGGACGGAAAGGGATCACCAGATCTGCGACGCGAGCCAGACGATGGCGGGAATGGTCAGAAGGGAAAAGAGGGAGGAAAGCACCACGGTTTCCACCGCATAGGAGTAATCCTTGTTGTGCAGCTGCGCGTATACTGCAATATTGGCGCCCACAGGGCACGCGGCGGCTATCAGCAGCACGACCTTCATATCATGCAGCGCTTCCGGCAGCAGGGACAGAAGCAGCAGGGACAGCAGGGGGATCAAAACCAGCCGCACCAGGGAAAGGACATACAGCGTGGGGCGTTTCAGCATTTGCAAAAGGTCGGTCTGGGCCAGGTAAATGCCGATGGTGAACATGCCCAGGGGCGTATTCAGGGCGGTGACGGCGTTCATGCAGCTGGTGATGAAGGGGGGCAGCTGGATGCCCAGGAAAAACAGGAGCATGCCGACAGTGACGGCGACGATGAAAGGCGCCGTCGCCAGCTTTTTGATCTCAAAGCCCTGACGGATGGGCTGGCCGTTGAGGAGGGAGATGCCGTAGGTCCACTGCCCGATGTTGGTAAAGGCCACGAAGCAGGCCAGGTAAAACAGCGCCTGCTCTCCCAGGGATGCGATGACCAGCGGAATGCCGAAAAAGCCGGAATTGGAAAAGGTGGAGGCGAAGGCGGCGATGGGGTCTTTTTTGAAAAACAGACGGGATATGAATATGGACAAAAGCATCAGCACCACGGCTCCCGCCGCGCTGTAAAGGATGCCCAGCACGTGCTCCCGGGTCCTTTCCATCTGAAAGCTGTTGACAATCAGGATGGGCAGCACCAGATAAAGCAGGATATTGCCCAGCACCTTGCTGTCTTCCTTGGTGATTTTCCTGCACTTAAAAAGAAGATACCCGAGGCTGGAGAGCAAAAACATCTGCAGGATCTGCCGGATCAGGATCAGAATCGTATCCATAAGGATTCCTCTGCCGCCGGTTTTTTGTGTACGGTGAGGCGCCGGCCAGCGCTCCCATTTTAGCACAGTTTACCGGCAAAGAAAAGCCGAAAAATCACAGAAAATCAGGATCCTGTGTCGGTTGACAATCCTTCCGGAGGATTTTATACTGAAACAAAGCCGGCCCGCGGACAAAGCGGCGCCGGCGAGAAAAAACGCCCGCCGGGCAAAGGAGAATAAAAATGGAGTATCAGCAGTTTTTGCAGTCGGTGCGGGAAACACCGGCGCCTTACGGCACCGCGATTTTGTGGTGGCTGGGGCAGATGGGGCTGTGGGTCAAAATGGGCAATACGGTGGTGAGCGTGGATTATTTCGCGTCCGAATATCCCGGCCGTCAGATCCCGCCGCCCGTTCCGGCGGAGCAGGTGCGGGGCGTCGACGCGTTTCTGGGCACCCACGATAGATCGGAAGAGCACACGTCTGAACTCCAGTCACCGCTCATTATCTC
>CAZQAM010000309.1:0-3046 GCA_964591355.1 uncultured Oscillospiraceae bacterium | reverse complement strand
GGCGGGCGGCAGCCCCGGGCAGGCAACCGAAGGTTGCTTCCTCTATCAATTTCTGGCCGCGAAAATAGGGGTTTTGCCCTTCTTGGAGGGCGAAAGCCCATTTTTGCAAGAAATTGATGTCTCCATCGAAAGTCTGCTCGCTGACTTTCGATGGCAGAGCATCGACTTTGTCGATGCTCTGGAATCACTTCCCTTGGGAGGGGATCCCCGGTTCAAAGAACTTTTTCTGATCCTTACAGGGTGCCGCGCATATCGCTGTATTTCTGCTTGGCGGTCTGCACGTCCTGAGGCTGGGCGGGCTTGGTGGCGTACCAGCCCTGCTGCTGCATCAATTGGAAGATCTCCAGTTGGTCGCTGCTGATCTGGTTCAGGCTGTCCTGCAGCACCTGGCGCATGCCCACCGGCGTCACCTCCTGCAGATCGGCCGCGATATTGCCCATCAGGGCCTTTTCCTGGTACAGCAGATCAAAGGCTCTTTCCTGATCCGACAGGGGCGTGTTCCCGCTTTGGTTCCAGGGCTGGTTTTCCTTCCACGACGGATTCTGTGCCATTTTCCTTCCTCCTTACTGGCAGCCGTTGAGAAACGCAAACAGGGCGTCGTAGTGCTGCCGGTGATGCTGGGCCACGGTGGCCGCCATGTTCTTGAGCTGGGCGTTCTGGAACTGATTGGCGTACTGCTCCGCCACCCGGCAGCCCATGGCCATGTGGGTCAATTGATCCTCCAGGACGGTCAGGTCCTTGCTGGTCAGGGTGCATCCTTGCTGATTGGGCATCATGGTCTCCTCCTTTTTCCCGTGATGCTCCTATTATGGCTGTTTCTGTATCTTCTTATACACCGCGAGGTGACGCATGAAAAACTGGAGCCTGTACCGCGCCGCGCTGCGTTTTCTGCCCCGGCGGGGCCGCACGACGGAAACCGATCTTCCCGCCTCCCGGGCTGACGCCCTGGAAAAGATCCTGCGCCGGCACCGGTGCCTGGGCGCCTCCCTGTGCCTGTTTGACGGAAGCGGCGTCACCGGTTTTCTGTCTTTCGGGGAAGCGCGCCCCGGCGTGCCCGCGGGGCGGGATACGGTGTACCGCGCCGCCTCCATCAGCAAATTCGTCACCGGTCTGGGGATCATGAAGCTGTGGGAAGAGGGGCGTATCGATCCTGACAGAGATGTGAACGCCTTTCTTCCCTTTCCCCTGCGGCACCCGATGGCGCCGGATCTTCCCCTGACCTTGCGGGACCTGATGACCCATACCGCCGGCATCCGGGACGGGGCGGCCTACACATCCGGCATCGCACAAGGCGCGCCGCTCACACAAATCCTGCAGGGCGACAGCTTTGCCTCTCACCCGCCCCGCACCCTATGGGAATATTCCAACCTGGGGGCGGGCATCGCCGGCGTTGTTATGGAGGGCGCCACGGGGCAGGATTTTGAGAGCCTGATGCAGGACACGGTGTTTTCTCCCCTGCATGTAACCGCCACCTATTATCCGCAGAAAGTATCCGGCATGCTTGCCGACGCCCGGCGCATCCTGCCGCCCCACCGGGGGCCCAATTTTGACGGCGCCGCCCGTCAGCAAAAGCCCCTGCCGGAAAGTGGGCCCGACCCGGAAACCCATTACGCCCTGGCCCACGGCAGCCTGTGCGCCTCGGCGGACGCGCTGGCCCGCCTGGGTATCGCGGGGATGATCCCCGGCTTTCTCCGGGCGGACACCCTGTCCGCTATGCGGAAGATTTATGTGCCTTTCGGAGAACGCGCGGCGAACCTGTCCCAGGGGCTGTTTACCTTCGTGCTGCAGGAAAAGAAGATCTCCCCCCGGCCGCTGTACGGCCACCAGGGCATGGCCTACGGCGCGGTGCACGGGCTGTTTTTCGATCCGGAAAGGCAAAAAGGCGTGGCGCTGCTCACCGCCGGGGCGGATGAAGCCCGGCGGGGCGTACTGGCCGACCTGAACTTTGATATCCTTTCCTGTATCCTGGGAGGCAAGTAATATGGACCGGGTCTTATCCATCCAACGCAAGGGCGGCGTCGCCACGGTGAAATGCCTTTCGGGGGACGTGCTGCGCGTCCCCTCGGCCCTGTTCCTGGAACGCCGGGTGCGGGCGGGGGAACCCATCGACCCCGCCGCTTACCGCCTGTTCATGGCCCAGCGGGTGTACCCGCACGCCCTGGAGAGCGCCATGAAATTCCTCTCCCTCCGGGAGCGCAGCGAAAAGGAAGTACTGACCCGGCTTCGGCGCTCCCGCTATGACGAAGAAACCATTCGCCGGGTCCTCGATACCCTGCGGGGCCATGGCCTCCTCTCCGATGGCCGCTTCGCCGAAGCCTGGACCCAGAGCCGCAGCCGGAAGTACGGAAGGAACCGCATCGCCCAGGAGCTGAAAAGCAAAGGAGTTCAAAGCGGCGAAATCGGCAGGGCCCTGGAGGGCCTGCCGGAAGAGGAAGAATACCAGCGGGCGCTGCAGCAGGGAAAAAAACTGGCCCGCCGCTTCCAGAGGGACGCAAAAAAGATTTTTCAGGCCCTGATCCGCCGGGGCTACGGCTTTTCCCTGGCCAGAAAGGCCGCCGAAGAAGCCGCCCGGGATGACAGCCGATAGCCTTTCAGACATACACTGCGCCCCCGCTTTTTTCAAGTTTCATTGACGCTTTTCCCGTCCCGTGATACACTGCATGTCGGAGGGTGATCGATTTGGAAAAATGCGCCTTGAACGGCTTTTTTTCTCCGGCCCAGCGCCAGCGGTTTCTGGATGCGGTAAACAAGCGCCGCAGCGTCCGCGCCTACCGCGGCAAGCCGGATATGGCCCAGCTCAGCGCCCTGCATTTCGCCGCGGCCCGGGTATGCCTGCCCGGGGTGCGCATCGAGATTGCCGATACCGATCCCGCGCTGCTCTTCCGGAAGCTTCCGGTGGTGGGCGGTATCACGGGCACGCAGAAATTTGCCGCGGTGATCGCCGATAAAACCGTGCCCCACGCCGCGCTGCACGCCGGCATCAGCGGGGAAGCGTTCATCCTAGATCGGAAGAGCGTCGTGTAGGGAAAGAGTGTAGGATAGGGTG
>CAZQAM010000308.1:0-3062 GCA_964591355.1 uncultured Oscillospiraceae bacterium | reverse complement strand
AGTATCCCCGGATGCTGCCGCAGGACGCGGTGAAGCTGCTGTACCAGGCGGAGTTCGGCCCGGAGCACCTGATCCGGGACGGTATGAAGAGCCTGTCCATGATCGAAGCGGAAATGGCTTCCCTCACGGAACCCCTGCCGGGAGAATCTTTGTACGAGCCCATCGGGAACGGCCTGTGCCGCTGGAACCTTCGGCCTTGCAAAGCAAAAGGGATCCCGGCGGAGGATATCAACCGCCTGTTCCTGGAAACCGCGCAGGGGGTGCGGGGGGACTATCGCCGCTTCCGGGAATCCCTGAATATGCTGGAGGACATGGCGGAAGGGGACGAAACGCCCTTTGAAGCCATCGAACTGGACGTTTTTCTGATCCAGTACCGGGATAAAAACTGCCCCGCCGTTCATCACAGCGAGGCCTATCGGGCGGCGTACCGGCCATCCTACCGGGTGGTATATCAGAAAAAACTGAAGGAATATCTGACGGCGCGCCGGGAGGGAAACCCCTGAATCCGGCAGGACCCCGTCCATCGACGGAAAGTTTTAAGAAACTCTTAAATTCTTCCACTTTCTGGTGCAGCCGTTGAAACCCGATGGGATATTTGTTATAATATCGATGTGTGGTAATTCTGCCGCGCAGATGAATATAACAATAGGAGGCAATATCCATGAAGAAATTCCTGGCTCTGTTCCTGGTGCTCATGATGATGGTGCCCGCCGCCCTGGCTGCCGACACCTATGAAATCGCCCTGGTGACCGACGTGGGCAACATCGACGACCACTCCTTCAACCAGGCGTCCTGGGAAGGCGTGATGGCCTATGCTGAGGACAACGGCAAGACCTACGCCTACTACCGTCCCTCTGAGGACAGCACCGAAGCCCGCGTGGAGCAGATCAAGGCCGCCGTGGAAAAGGGCGCCAAGGTCATCGTGCTGCCCGGCTATCTGTTTGAAGAAGCCGTCACCAAAATGCAGTTCGAGTATCCCGACGTGATCTTCATTTCCCTGGATACTTCCCCCACCGCCGGCGAGGGCTCTCCCGCTGCCAACACCTATTCCATCCTGTACAAGGAAGAGCAGGCCGGTTATTTCGCCGGCTACGCCATCGTGAAGGACGGCTACACCAAGCTGGGCTTCCTGGGCGGCATGGCGGTGCCCGCCGTGATCCGTTACGGCTACGGCTTCGTGCAGGGCGCGGAAGCGGCTGCCAAGGAAATCGGCGCCGATGTGGAAATGAAGTACTGGTACTGCGATTCCTTCGCTCCCAGCGATGATATCAAGACCAAGATGGATTCCTGGTACGCCGACGGCACCGAAGTGGTGTTCTCCTGCGGCGGCGGCATCTACCTGAGCGCCCTGGCTGCCGCGGAAGCGGTGGACGGCGTGGTCATCGGCGTGGATACCGACCAGAGCTATGATTCCGATCTGATCATCACCTCCGCCCTCAAGGGCCTGAAGGCTTCCGTCGTGTACGCGCTGACTCAGATCTACGGAAACGATGGCACGCTGCCTGCCGATATGGCTGGCCAGGTGGCCAACCTGGGCGCTGAAAACGACGCCACCGGCCTGCCCACCGACGAGCATGCCTGGCGGTTCGAAACCTTCACTGTGGAAGAATACGAAGCGCTCTTTGCGGCTGTGAAGAGCGGCGAACTGGTGGTGTCCAACGCCATCGACGCTGCTCCCGCTGTGGAAAAGATCGCGGTGGATTATCAGAACTGATCCCTGCAGTCTTTTGCCGGAAAGTGGGGCTGGGCGGAAGCCCGGCCCCGCTTTCTGCTTGATTCGGGATGGAAAGAAACATCATCATAGAAAGGCTGTGGCTGCCGATGAGCGAGTATGTCATTGAGATGCTGCATATCACCAAGGAATTTCCCGGCATCAAAGCCAATGACGATGTCACCCTGCGGCTGAAAAAGGGGGAGATCCACGCGCTGCTGGGGGAAAACGGCGCAGGAAAAAGCACGTTGATGAGCGTGCTGTTCGGCCTGTACCAGCCGGACGCGGGCATCATCAAAAAGGACGGCAAAGAAGTAAAAATCTCCAGCCCCAATGACGCCAACGCCCTGCATATCGGCATGGTGCACCAGCATTTCAAGCTGGTGGATGTGTTCACCGTGCTAGACAACATCATCCTGGGGGCGGAAAGCGTGAAAAACGGCTTCCTGCAGAAAAAGCAGGCCCGGGAAAAGGTGATGGCCCTCAGCGAGAAATACGGCCTGCGGGTGGAGCCGGACGCCCTGATCGAGGATATTTCCGTTGGGATGCAGCAGAGGGTGGAGATCCTGAAAATGCTGTACCGGGACAATGACATCCTGATTTTCGACGAGCCCACCGCCGTGCTGACCCCCCAGGAAATCGACGAACTGATGGAGATCATGCGCTCCTTTGCCAGGGAGGGAAAATCCATCCTTTTTATCACCCACAAGCTCAATGAGATCATGGCGGTGGCGGATCGGTGCACCGTGCTGCGCAAGGGCCGGTACATGGGCACGGTGGAGATCGCCAATACCAACAAGGAAGAATTGTCCCGCATGATGGTGGGCCGCAACGTGTCCTTCGAGGTGGACAAGCGGGAGATCTCCCCCGGCAGTGTGGTATTGGAGGTGCGGGACCTGACGGTGCCCAGCAAGCGCCACAAAAAGGACGCGGTGAAAAACGTGTCGCTGGAGGTGCGCGCCGGCGAGATCGTGTGCCTGGCGGGCATCGAGGGCAACGGACAGACCGAATTCGTGGCGGCGCTGACCGGCCTGGAGGCCATGAGCAAAGGCCGCATCCGCCTGAATGGAAAGGACATCACCGGCTATACCATCCGGGAGCGGGCGAAGGCGGGCATCAGCCACATTCCGGAGGACCGGCACAAGCACGGCCTGGTGCTGGATTACACCCTGGAAGAGAATATGGTGCTGCAGCGGTATTGGGAGCCCCGGTTCCAGGAAAGCGGCTTTCTGAAAAAGGGCGAAATACGCCGGTATGCCGAGAAGCTCATTGACCAGTATGACGTGCGCAGCGGCCAGGGGCCTGTGACCGTGGCCCGCAGCATGTCGGGCGGCAACCAGCAAAAGGCCAT
>CAZQAM010000307.1:0-3077 GCA_964591355.1 uncultured Oscillospiraceae bacterium | reverse complement strand
TCTCGTGACTGGAGTTCAGACGTGTGCTCTTCCGATCTCAAGGACAATATCGTCATCACCGCCGACGTGCCGCGGGGAAAGAAAATCGACTACTGGGTCATCAACGGCGTGCGGTACGATTTCAGCGACCGGGTCAAATCCATCCGCCTGACCAAGGCCGACGCCGATTTCTCCTTCGAGGTAGTATATACCAAATCCGACAGCGGCACGCTGATTTCCCCCCAGGCCATCCAGGATGCCCGCACGGGGGAAAAGCTGCTGATCAATACCAACCATGCCCAACTGTGCCACCTCACCTCCCGGAACAAAGGCGCCGGCGGCTGGCTGACCTCCTTTGATTTCACCGAGGATTACATCAACCGCGCCTCCGGCGAAAAGGAGGAGGGCGGGCAGGTCACGGCCCGGGTCAAGGCCGTGATAGCCAAAAATCAAAAAGTGCGGGGCTGGAAATTCAATGAAACAGAATTGTATCCCAATGTGACCATCCCCCATTTCATCGTGCGCACCCTGAATGCCTCCATGACCTATGAGCCCATCTTCAGCACCAAGAAAACGGCCAAGACAACCACCGCCACGGTGACGGATCCGCCGGAGGAGAAAGAAACCTATTACACCGTTACCTGTAAGGGCTGCACCTTCTCCGGCGGCGGTTATTCCGGCGCCACTTCGGGAAAAGTGCCGGCAGGGACCCGCATCACGGTCACTACGGTATATTCCGGCGGCGTGAGCAGCTGGTCGGTCAACGGGAACACATTAACCATCGCCAGAAGAATACAGCTGGGCGGAAAGCGGTACAGCGTCGTGAGAGAAACCTCCACCAGGAATTCGTTTAAGGAGACGGTGAATCGAGACACGACCATCGTCTGTAACATGAAGATCAATTGACGCCTCCTGGTTCCCATCCGCCGGCCCTGCGGGCGAAAAGCAAAGCAATACATCGGTCCTTCGGGCCGGCGTATCCCTGTTCTGCATTTTCAGCCAAATGGAGGGATCCATATGAAGCTCACCTGGATCGGCGGGCACAGGATCACCGTCACGTCAGACGGGCAGTCCGTCGTCATTTCAGCCAACAAGGAAGGCCTGATGTCCCTTGCCGCAAACCTGCTCGGCCTGGCCGTCGAGGAAACGGGCAGCCATATCCATCTGGATGAGCATAACGCCCTGGAGGACCATTCGCTTGAACTGATCATCGAGAAAACAGTGTAGAAAAAGCAGCTGAAATCATGCCCGGGACACGATGGTGAATTGCCCTGCGCTCTTTGCCAGCCTGACGGGAACTGTGCATATTTTGGAAAACACAGCCTCATGAAGGAATGTCCAAACGCAGCGCCGCGCCAGCGCGGCGCTGTTTTTCGTCCTTCGTTTCAGGGAAAGGCCGGCCTTGACGCGGGTCTGCATTGGATGTATGATTAATCAATGAACGGAAGCCCAAAGAGGCGGCGCATTTCATCCACGGAAAGGAGAAGACAGGATGATCACGGAAGAAATCCGGGAAGAGCTTTTCCGTCTTCAGGATAAGCAATACCGTGATTTTCAGCGCAAACTGATCCCGACAGCCGATCCGGATACCATGATCGGCGTAAGAACGCCGGAATTGAAAAAATATGCCCGGCAGCTGGCCAAGAGAGAAGATGTTTCAGTGTTCCTGAAAGATCTTCCGCACCGGTACTTTGATGAAAACCAGCTGCACGCTTTTATTCTGTCGGAGTTCAGGGACTATTCCCGGTGCGCCGCGGAAGTGGACCGGTTTCTTCCGTTTATCGACAACTGGGCCACCTGCGACCAATTGTCGCCCAAGGTGTTCAAAAAGCACCGGCGCGAACTGCTGGAGCGCATCAAAACCTGGATTGGTTCGGAGGAACCGTTTACTGTCCGATTCGCCGTGGGGATGCTGATGGAGCACTACCTGGAGGAGGATTTTGACCCGGCATACCCGCACATGGTGGCCGGCATCCGCTCGGAAGCGTATTATGTCCTCATGATGATCGCCTGGTATTTCGCCACGGCGCTGGCCAAGCAGTATGAAGCGATCCTTCCCTTCCTGGAGGATCACAGGCTTTCCCCCTGGACGCACAGCAAAGCCATCCAGAAAGCCGTTGAGAGCCGGCGCATCACAATGGAGCAGAAAGAATACCTGAAAAGCCTGAAAGTAAAAAAGACGCAGGCCGAACGCCCATAGAATCACAGAAATGAGAGAAACGCCATGAAGCATTGCGGAACGCAAAGACTGGAAACGGAAAGGCTGATCCTGCGATCGTTCGCGCCGGAGGACGCCCAGGCCATGTACCGGAACTGGGCCTCGGACAGCGAAGTGACAAAATATCTGACCTGGCCTGCCCATGCAAACCCCGAAGTCACCCGGACCGTCCTGGAAAGCTGGCTCCCGTCTTATCAGAAAGAAAACTACTATCAGTGGGCCATCGTGCTGAAAGAAAATGGAAGCGAGCCCATCGGCAGCATCAGCGCGGTGGAGATCAACGACGATCTGTCCATAGCGCATATCGGCTACTGCCTGGGAAGAAACTGGTGGCATCAGGGCATCATGTCGGAAGCCCTGGCGGCGGTGATCGCTTTCTTTTTTGACCGGGTGGAGGCCAACCGCATCGAGAGCAGGCATGACCCGAGGAATCCCCATTCGGGCATGGTCATGCAAAAATGCGGCATGAAATACGAGGGCACCCTGCGCAGCGCCGATAAGAACAACCAGGGGATCTGCGACGCCTGCTGGTATGCCATCCTGAAATCCGACCGATAATATCTGTTTCATGCGGAAGCTCTCTCCTAATCTCAGGGATTGCATGCGCCGCAGCAGAAAGATTCTTCGCGCTCGGGCGCTCAGAATGACAGAAGAGACCCAAGCGCCCAGGATGACAGAAGCGGCTCAAACGTTCAGAATCACAGAAGGCGCTCAAACGTTCAGAATCACAAAAAGCGTTCAAGCGCCGGGAATGGCAGAAGGAGGCAAAGCCCACCCCTGTCATCCTGAGCGAAGCGAAGGATCTCAAAAGCCAGTTCCTTGTTGTAATACTATATCGCATCTAAAAGATTGAATGAAAAAGATGCAATGAGATTCTTCG
>CAZQAM010000306.1:0-3108 GCA_964591355.1 uncultured Oscillospiraceae bacterium | reverse complement strand
TCCTGGTCCAGCACCTGGAAGGGATCGAACTCGTAGATGCCCTTCTCGGTGTAGGCCTCGAGGAACTTGCCGGCGTCGTCGCGGGAAAAGCCGAAGGTCATCTGGGTCAGGTCGTTGGTGCCGAAGCAGAAGAAATCCGCTTCCCGGGCAATTTCATCGGCGGTCAGCGCCGCCCGGGGGATCTCAATCATGGTGCCCACTTCGTACTTGAGGTCGCTGCCGGCGTCCCTGATCAGCCGATCCGCGGTTTCCACCACGATGTTCTTCACAAACCGGTATTCCTTCGATTCGCCGGTCAGGGGGATCATGATTTCGGGAACAAGCTTCCAGTCGGCGTGGCGTGCCTGCACAGCCAGAGCGGCCTTGATGATGGCGCTGGTCTGCATGACAGCGATTTCAGGATAGGTCACGGTCAGGCGGCAGCCGCGGTGGCCCATCATGGGGTTGAACTCATGCAGATCCGCGATGACCTGCTTGATGTAGGCCACGGTCTTGCCCTGGGCGTTGGCCAGCGCTTCGATGTCCGCTTCCTCCGTGGGCACAAATTCATGCAGCGGGGGATCCAGGAACCGGATGGTGACGGGATAGCCGCCCAGCGCTTCAAAGAGGCCCTCAAAGTCGCTCTGCTGCATGGGCTCGATCTTGTCCAGCGCGGCCTTGCGCTCTTCCGGCGTTTCGGCGCAGATCATTTCACGGAAAGCGGGGATCCGGTCGGGGCCGAAGAACATATGCTCGGTGCGGCACAGGCCAATGCCCTGCGCGCCGAAGGAAACGGCCTGTCTGGCGTCGGCGGGGGTATCGGCGTTGGTGCGCACGGCCATGGTCTTATATTTGTCGGCCAGCTCCATGATGCGGCCGAAGTATCCGCTGCTGGGATCGGCAGGCACGGTGGGGATCAGTTCGCCGTAGATGTTGCCGGTGGAGCCGTCCAGGGAGATTTCATCGCCCTCCCGGTATTCGCGGCCGGCCAGGGTGAAGCGCTTGTTGGCTTCGTCCATCTTGATATCACCGCAGCCGGAAACGCAGCAGGTGCCCATGCCGCGGGCCACCACGGCCGCGTGGCTGGTCTGGCCGCCGCGCACGGTGAGGATGCCCTGGGCAAACTTCATGCCCTCGATATCTTCGGGGCTGGTTTCCAGGCGGACCAGCACCACCTTTTCGCCCTTCTTGCCCTGCGCCACAGCGTCTTCCGCGGTGAATACGATGCGGCCGGCGGCGGCGCCGGGAGAGGCGGCGATGCCCCGGCCCACGGGCTTGGCGGCCTTCAGGGCCTTGGCATCAAAGGTGGGATGCAGCAGCATATCCAGGGATTTGGCGTCGATCTGCATCAGCGCTTCCTCTTCCGAGATCATGCCCTCGTCGATGAGATCGCAGGCGATCTTGATGGCCGCCTGGGCGGTGCGCTTGCCGCTGCGGCACTGCAGCATATAGAGCTTTCCGTTTTCCACGGTGAATTCCATATCCTGCATATCCCGGTAATGATTCTCCAGGATATCGCACACTTCCACGAACTGTCTGTACGCTTCGGGGAACATTTCCTCCATCTGGGAGATGGGCATGGGGGTGCGCACGCCGGCCACCACGTCTTCGCCCTGGGCGTTGGTGAGGAATTCGCCCATCAGCACCTTTTCGCCGGTGGCGGGATTGCGGGTGAAGGCCACGCCGGTGCCGGAATTCTCATTCAGATTGCCGAACACCATGGGCATCACATTGACGGCCGTGCCCCAGGAATAGGGGATATCGTGGTCCATGCGGTACACATTGGCCCGGGGATTGTCCCAGGAACGGAATACGGCGCGGATGGCTTCGTAGAGCTGCACTTTGGGATCGGAGGGGAAATCCTCTCCCAGCTGCTTTTTGTATTCCGCCTTGAACTGGCCGGCCAGTTCCCTGAGGTCGGCGGCGGTCAATTCCGTATCGAAGGTGACGCCCTTCTTTTCCTTCATGGCGTCAATGAGCTGCTCGAAATACTTCTTGCCCACTTCCATGACCACGTCGGAGAACATCTGGATGAAGCGGCGGTAGCAGTCATACACAAAGCGCTCGAACTTGGGGTCGGGGTTGCCCTTGATCATGGCAGCCACCACTTCGTCATTGAGGCCCAGGTTCAGGATGGTATCCATCATGCCGGGCATGGAGGCCCGGGCGCCGGAGCGGACGGACACCAGCAGGGGATTCTGAAGATCGCCGAACTTCTTGCCGTTGATCTCTTCCATTTTTTCCACGTTCTTCATGATTTCAGCCATGATCTCATCGTTGATCCGGCGGCCGTCCTCATAATACTGGGTGCACGCTTCAGTGGAAATGGTAAAGCCCTGGGGAACCGGCAGACCGATATTGGTCATTTCCGCCAGGTTGGCGCCCTTGCCGCCCAGCAGCTCGCGCATGCTGGCATTGCCTTCGGCAAACAGATAGACATACTTTTTGCCCATAGGGATTCAAACTCCTTTCGGATGTGGATAGACAGGCTTTCCGTTGGCAGCCGCACGGAACCAAAGGCCATCCGGTCACCATCGGTTTATTATATCGTATTTCCAGCCGTTTGGCAAGGGCGGAAAGCAAAGAAACAGCCTGAAATTGCATTGCTGCCATCCATATTGCAAAATATTTGGATCGGAAGGGCTTGACAGGCCCTCGGAAAGATGCTAAAATCTATCCTTGTCAGCAGGGATGGTTCCCTGGGAACCGGCCTCGACGCTGCTTCGCGGCAAGTGCGCCTGTAGCTCAGCCGGATAGAGCAACGGCCTTCTAAGCCGTGGGTCGGGGGTTCGAATCCCTTCAGGCGCGCCAATCCGCTCATGGTGGGTATAGTTCAGTTGGTTAGGGCGCCAGATTGTGGCTCTGGAGATCGTGGGTTCGAGTCCCACTACCCACCCCATTTTCCCCCAGCAGCAGTTTCGTTGGGGTGTAGCCAAGCGGTAAGGCAAGGGACTTTGACTCCCTCATTCGTAGGTTCGATCCCTGCCACCCCAGCCATTCTGACCCATTAGCTCAGGTGGTAGAGCACTTGACTTTTAATCAAGGTGTCCGGGGTTCGAGTCCCCGATGGGTCACCACCCTTCGGGGGGTAAGTCGGGCGGGCGTGGCGGAATGGCAGACGCGCCAGAC
>CAZQAM010000305.1:0-3122 GCA_964591355.1 uncultured Oscillospiraceae bacterium | reverse complement strand
CCGCCGCCGTCAGCCGCAATTATCCCAAAACCCGGGTAAAAGCGCTGCTGGTGAACGAAACCCCGGAAGAAGTGACCGCGCTGCGGGAAAGCCTGAAAGCCGAAGTGACCGCCACCACCTTCGACCAGACGCCGGAAGAACAGGTCAAGGTATTCGATCTGGTCTGCGAACAGGCCCAGCGGCTGGTGGAGGACGGGCAGGACGTGGTGCTCCTGGTGGACAGCTTAACCAAAATGGCCAGGATCTGCAACCAGACCATTCCCGCCGCCGCACGGACCCTTTCCGCCGGCCTGGCCGCCGGCGCCCTGATCCGGCCCAAGCGCCTGCTGGGTGCCGCCCGGAACACCCGGGAAGGCGGCACCCTCACCGTTATCGCCTTCGCCGCCGGCGACACCGCCTTTGACGAAGCCGTGCTGGAGGAAATCAAGGGCACGGCCAATATGGAGCTGGCTTTGAACGGCGCTACCGCCGCGGGCTTTGACCCCCGGGCGGCCTTCACCAAAAAGAGCGAACTGCTTTTGACCGAGCAGGAGCAGCAGGTGGCGGGAAAGATCCGGGACATGCTCCGGGATCTGTCTCCCGAAGACGCCTATGCCCAGCTGCAGTCCATGCTGGAGAAAACCGAGAACAACGACGACCTGGTGCAGAAATTCGACGGGTGGATGAGCCTGTGATTCCTTCTCCGCAGTAACCGGCGCAGGCTGTCCTTCCCGTCCCGAAACGGCAGATTTTCCCATCCCGGCGCATAGGCTTTCCCGGGAGGGATCAATCGATGAAAACCGTTGTGTGCAGGGAGGAAAAAAAGCCGAAAAAGGCAAGGAAACTGCTTTTGGGGATCCTGCTGGCGCTGTTGATCCTGCTTTTCCTTTTCATGGTGCTGGAAAGAAACCTGGAAGACGTGATCCTGAACATGGCCTATGCCCGGGCGGAAGCCATGGCCACGGAATACCTGAACGAAGCCGTGCGGGATATCATGGTGGGCGAAGTGACCTACGAGGATATGATCACCGTGCGCACCGACGCCCAGGGCCGCGTGACCATGCTGCAGGCCAACGCCGTGCGTATGAACGAACTGGCCACCGCCACGGCGCTGGAGGCCCAGTCCCACCTGGAGAGCGCCGACGCGCAGAGCATTTCCATTCCCCTGGGCGCGGCCCTGGGCATTCCCTTCCTGTCGGCCCTGGGGCCCCGGGTGCAGGTGCGCATCGTGCCGGTGAGCGCCGTGTCCGCCGCCTTTTCCACGGAGTTCGAGTCCGCCGGCATCAATCAGACGCGGCACAAGATCTATCTGTCCCTGCGCGCCACAGTGCGCCTGGTGATCCCTTCTTCCGTCCGGCAGGTGGATCTGGCGGGGCAGATGCTCATCGCCGAATCCATCATCGTGGGGGCGGTGCCTCAGTCCTTTGTGAACGTTCCCGAAATCAGCGATTCGCTGAACTTTGCCATTCCATAATGCATCAATTTGCAGAAAAAGGCCCAAAAGCTGTAAAAAAATGAATATTCCCTGCCGGAAAATGTGCCCTTTGCTTGACATGACGGCATTCTTGCACTAAAATGAAGAGAGTGGAATTCTATTTATCTCCCGGCGCGGATCGCCGCAGCCCGGGAAGGAGGGAGGGGCAATGATGTTTGCCCGTCGAAAGCTGATCGGAATCGCGGGGCTGACAGCTCTGCTTTTGACGCTTCTGTTCGTTTTCGTCCAGGCGGCGCTGGCGGAGGGAGATCCCGTTGATTTTACCATCCAGATCACTCCCAAGGCGCTCACCGAGCCCGGGCCGGTTACGGTATCCCTGCGGGCTGCCAACACCAGCAGCAAGGATATGAAGGATCCTGTCACGCTGTACGATCCTGCCGGCAAGGTGGTTTCGTCCTTTGGCAATCAGGGCAGCTATGTGCTGTCCGCCGGGGCGTTCCGCACCTGGGAAGGCACCTGGAATGTGACCCAGGCGCAATTGGACGCCGGGGAATTCGCCTACATGCTCAAATATGTGGCGGAAGACGACAACGGCGAGCTGGTGGATTTCGAGCGCAAGGCTGTGGCCCGCATTGAAGCCGCCGGCGAAAAAGTGACCCTGTCCATCACCCGCACCATCAACCCCGAGGTGGTCCGCTCCGGCGGCACAGCCTCCGTGGTGTATGAGCTCTACAACAGCGGCAATATCGATCTGACCGATATCCGGGTCAAGGAGAACATCTCCCGGACCGCCCAGACGGTGAAGACCCTGGGCGCAGGCCAGCGCGCCACGCTGACCTTTACCTCCCGCATGGGCAACGCTGATCTGACCAGCAATGCCACCATCACCTACAAAACCAAGGGCAGCTCCCGCACCCTCACCGAAAAAGTGGACAGCGCCGTGATCCCGCTGGCCAAGCCCAATTTGAAGATCGCCCTGTCCTCCCCCACCGGCGGCGTCAATATCGGCGAAGCCGCCACCCTGGTCATCACCTTCACCAACAGCGGCAACGTGTCCTATTCCAACGTCCGGGTCGTGGACGAAAAGAAGGGCGAGATCCTCACCAACCTGTCCATCCCCGCCGGGGCCACCGTATCCGGGGAAAAGGAATTCATCCTGACGGAGCCCACCACCTTCAAAGTCACCGCCAGCCTGCCGGACAATACCGGCGAAACCCGCACCCTCAGCGCGGGGGAACTGGCTATCGGCGTATTTGATCCGGAAAAGACCCTGCGGCTGACGCTGAACCTGACCGCCGACCAGGAAACCGTGCCCGCCATTCCCGCGGATGTGCGTTTCCACCTGACGGTGACCAACAACAGCAACGTGAAGGCCGAAAAGATCAATATCCTTCACGGCAATACGGACATTTTCACCATCGCGTCCCTGGAGCCCGGCGCCAGCGCCTCCCTCACCCGGGATGTGCGCATTTCCCAGGCCGGCAAATTCCGCTTCACCGCTTCCGTGAAAGACGCTTTGAAGAATACCGTCACCTTTGATTCCAACACCGTTCAGATCACCTTCGCCCAGCCCACCAGCGTGCCGACCGCTGTGCCGGTGGTCACTGTGGCTCCCCCCGTCCTGGTCAGCGCCGCCCCGGCGGATCCCATGCTGAGCCAGGCCCGCAGCGCCCTGCTGACGGCGGGCGTGGTGCTGGGCGCGCTCTTT
>CAZQAM010000304.1:0-3139 GCA_964591355.1 uncultured Oscillospiraceae bacterium | reverse complement strand
GTCTGCACAAACGGCGTATCCACTGTGCTGGGATGCACCGAATTGCACCGGATGCCGAATTTGGCGTACCGGGAAGCCACCGCTTTGGTGAGCATCGTCACCGCGCCTTTGGAGGCGGTATACGCTTCCGGCGTGTACAGATGCCCGATGAGCCCGCACACCGACGAAATATTGACGATCACGCCCTCCTGCTGCCTGCGCATCACGGGGATCACATATTTGCAGCCCAGGAAAGCGGAGCCTGTATTGACCTTCATCATCGTGCACCATTCATCGATGCTCATTTCTTCCAGAGGCTTGCGGATGTTGATGCCCGCGTTGTTGACCAGGGCATCGATGCGCCCGGTCTTTTCCAGCGCTTCCTCCACGGCCCGCTGCCAATCCTGCTCGCTGGTCACATCCATTTGGATCATCCAGGCCTTGCCTCCCCGGGCGCAGATTTCCTCCGCCACGGCTTTTCCCTTTTCCGCATCCACCTCCAGGATGAACACCTGGGCACCGTTTTCGGTGAGCAGCCGGGCCATTTCGCTTCCCAGGCCGCCTCCCGCGCCGGTGATCATTACGCTTTTGCCTGCTACGTTCATTGCCGATCCTCCGCTTCCTTTGTTATCGATCCCTTGCCAGGAACTTACTCCTGTCGACATGTTCCATTGTTCACCGTCCGGCGGCGAAAATCCTGCCTGCAGCGCCGTTTTGCAATTTTTTTTTCGGTTCAGGCGGTCCAATTTCTTTATCGGAACCCGCGTAAGCGCCTGATCTGTTTGCGGTACTGGCTGGGCGCCATCCCCACCAGCTTGGTGAACATCCGCAGGAAATTGGAATAATCGTTGAAGCCGCATTGATAGGCAATGGCGTTGAGGGAAGCGTCGGTCTGCATCATCTGGCGGGCCAGCATCACCCTGCGGTAAAGGATGTAATCGTATACGCTGCGGTTGGTAAACCGGGTAAATTCGTGAGACAGATAGCTGACGCTGATGCCGAACTGCTTGGCCAGCTGATCCATTTTCAGCGGCTGGGTATAATGGCTGTTGATATAGGTCAGCACCTTCTGGATGATGCTGTTGGAAATGACGCTGCCTGTAATGGCCTTGGCTTGGCGGATGCCCCGGCATACCAGGTTCAGCAGGTTGATGAGCACCGCGCAATGGCCGAATCTTTCCAGGGGATCCCCGGAAGAGGGCGTGTTTTCCAGCTGCCGGATCCATTCCACAAACTGGGCGGCGTCCCGGGCACTCAATTGAAAGGTATGCATACCCTGGGAAGTGTAGCCGCGGAAAAACTGATCCAGATCAATCTGCTCGCAGCCCAGCGTTTTCATCAGTTCCGGGGACAGGTTCAGATAAGCCCGCTCATACTGCCGCAGCGTATTCGCGCTGGACAGGCCGTGCATGGAAAAGGGCGGAAGAATGAACAGCTGATTGGGCTTGAGCAGGAACAGGCTGTTGTCCAGCCCGAAATACTGGCCGCCGTGCAGATGGAGATAGATTTCATAAAAATCATGACAATGATATTCCGTGATTTCTATCTCATCGCTGTAACAGTACCGGGCCTCATATCCCCTGCCTTCCTCCATGGTGGTCAGGGGCGCTTTATTAAGGACGATCTTCTGCTCCATCCATCTGCCTCCTTTCGAAAAAATGCAGCATATACATAGATTCTTACATTATTTGCGCAGAAAGCAGAAATCATGTCTGATATACTTGGCTTGAAACGCCATCTCCATACGTTTTGACTTCCGCATCGCCATGGACTCATGGAAAGGAGGATCCTGCATGATTCAGGTGGCCATCATCGGCACAGGCAATATTTCCCATGCTCATATCCGGGCCTATCTTCTTTTCCCGGAACGCTGCCGCATCGCGGCTCTTGTAGATATTATCCCAGGAAAAGCGCAAAAAGTCAAGGAACAGTATCATCTGGACTGCGATGTATACGAACGCCACGAGGATCTTTTGCCCCGCCGGGATATTGATCTCGCGGACATCTGCACCCCGCCTTTCGCGCACGCTTCCATCGCGGTTCATTGCCTGCGCAGCGGGAAAAACGTGGTGTGCGAAAAGCCCATGGCTGCTTCCCTGGAGGAATGCGATGAAATGCTCAGGGCCCGGGATGAAAGCGGCAAATTGCTGTCCGTCATCGCGCAGAACCGGTTCCGCACCGCCATCCGCGATCTGAAAGCGCTGCTGGACAGCGGCATCGCCGGCAGGGTGCGCGCCGCCGAAATCGATTCCTTCTGGTTCCGGGGCCACAGCTATTACGACCTGTGGTGGCGGGGCACCTGGGAAAAGGAAGGCGGCGGCTGCACCCTGAATCACGCCGTGCATCACATCGATATGCTGGGCTGGATGATGGGGTTGCCTGGCCGGGTCACCAGCGTACTGGCCAATACGGGCCACGACAATGCCGAAGTTGAGGATCTGTCAGTATCCGTGATGGAATATCCCGGGGCGCTGGCCACCGTAACGGCGTCAGTAGTGCATCACGGGGAGGAGCAGCAGCTGGTATTCCAGTGCGAAAAAGCCAAGCTGTCCGCGCCCTTCGATTGCTTCGCCTCCATCCCGCAGCCCAACGGATTCCCCCTCAAAGCGCCGGACCCTGCCTTCGAAGCGCAGGTGAAATCTTTCCTGAAGGGCCTGCCTCCCCTGCCCTATGAAATGCACGACGGCCAATTGGAAAACGTGCTCTCCGCCCTGGAAAAGGGCGGAAAACCCGCCATCACCGGCGAGGACGGCCGCCGCACCATCGAAATCATCACCGCTATCTATAAGGCGGGCGCCGGTCACGCCCCCGTATCGCTGCCCCTGGAAAAGGAGGATCCTTTCTACACTGTAGGAGGCATCCGGGCCCATGTGCCGCATTTCTACGAAAAAACAGCATCCGTCACAGATTTTGAAGGCGAAATCAGCTTCGGCGGTTTCGGGAAAGGAAAAAAGCAATGAATGTATCCGATGGCATGAACTACGCTCCCAAAGGAAAGCCCCAGCCGGTGGTAAAGCCCGGTGAATTCGTATTCTCCGCCGTTGCCCTGGATCACGGCCACATTTACGGCATGTGCAACGGCCTGACGGAAGCGGGGGGCACGCTGAAGTACGAGATCGGAAGAGCACACGTCTGAACTCCAGTCACCGCTCATTATCTC
>CAZQAM010000303.1:0-3141 GCA_964591355.1 uncultured Oscillospiraceae bacterium | reverse complement strand
ACCCTGGCGCTGGCGAGGAAGCTGTATCCGGAGCTCAAATCCCACCGGCTCAGCTCCGTATGCAGGCACCTGGGCGTATCCCTCAAGGGCGCGCACAGGGCCGTCAACGACGCGGCGGCCACCGCCCAGTGCCTGGCCCGGATGATGGACGAGGCCCGGAAGAAAGGCGCCGTCACGCTGAATGACCTGAACCACGTATCGCAGGATTATACGCTGGGCAGCGCCTGGCACGTGGTGCTTCTGGCCCAGGATCAGGAAGGCATGACCAACCTGAACCACATCATCTCCGACGCTCACCTGAAATACTTCCGCCGCAGGCCGCACATCCCCCGGGCGGTGCTGCAGAAGTACCGCAAGGGCCTTCTGGTGGGCAGCGCCTGCGCCGCGGGGGAACTGTACAGCGCCCTGGTGGACGGCGCCCCGGAGGAAAAGCTCAGCCGGATCGCAAGATTCTACGATTACCTGGAAATCCAGCCCATCGGCAACAATGATTTCCTGCTCAGGGAGGGCCGGGTGGCAGACGAGGAAGCGCTCCGGGAAAACAACCGGCGCATCCTGCGCCTGGGCGAAAAGCTGGGCATTCCCGTGTGCGCCACGGGAGACGTGCATTTCCTGGATCCCGAGGACAAGGTTTTCCGCGCCATCATTCAGGCCGGCCAGGGCTATGACGACGCCGATCTCCAGCCCCCCCTGTATTTCAGGACCACCGAGGAAATGCTGGAGGAATTCTCCTACCTGGGACAGGAGAAGGCCTATGAAGTAGTGGTCAAAAACCCCAAAAAGATCGCCGACAGGATCGGCAAACCCGCCCTGTTCCCGCCTCATCCCGAAGGCAAGACCACCTTCTCCCCCTTCTGGCCTGAGGCGGAAAACGATATCAAAACCCTCACCTACGATACCGCCCACGAACTGTATGGCGACGAGCTGCCCGATATCGTGCAGAAGCGCATTGACAAGGAGCTCAACGCCATCGTGGGCTACGGCTACTGCACCCTGTATTCCATCGCCCAGAAGCTGGTGAAAAAATCCCTGAACGACGGATATGTGGTGGGCAGCCGGGGCAGCGTGGGGTCCTCTTTCGTGGCGTTCCTCACCGGCATCACGGAAATCAATTCCCTGCCGCCCCATTACCGCTGTCCCCACTGCCGCCGGGCGGATTTCGAGGTTCCCCCTGAGTACACCATCGGCGTCGACCTGCCGGACAAAAACTGCCCCCTGTGCGGCGGGCCTCTGGTCAAGGACGGCTTTGATATTCCCTTTGAAGCTTTCCTGGGCTTCAAGGGCGACAAGGTGCCGGATATCGACCTGAATTTCTCCGGCGAATACCAGCCCCGGGCGCATCAGTATGTGAAGGATCTTTTCGGCGAGGAATATGTGTTCCGGGCCGGCACCATCGGCACCCTGGCCGACAAGACCGCCTACGGTTACGTGCTCAAATACCTGGAAGAAAGAAACCTCACCGTGCCGGACGCCGAAAAAGAGCGCCTGGCCCAGGGCTGCGTGGGGGTCAAGCGCACCACAGGCCAGCATCCCGCCGGCATGGTGGTGCTGCCCAAGGAATACGATATCTGCCAGTTCACCGCGGTGCAGCATCCGGCGGACGATACCGAAAGCGCCACCGTCACCACCCACTACGATTTCAGCTCCATGCACGATATCCTGGTGAAGCTGGATATCCTGGGCCACGACGATCCCACCATGCTGCACATGCTGGAAGAAATGACCGGGGTGAACTTCAAAAAGATCCCCCTGGACGATCAAAAGGTGCTCAGCCTCTTTTCCTCCCCGGAGGCCCTGGGAGTGACCAAGGAAGCCATCGGCTGCAATACCGGCACCTTCGGCGTGCCGGAATTCGGCACCGCCTTCGTCCGGCAGATGCTGGAGGATACCCATCCCTCCACCATGCAGGAATTGATCCGCATTTCCGGCCTCAGCCACGGCACCGATGTATGGCTGGGTAACGCCAAGGATCTCATCGACAAAGGCATCGTGCCCCTTTCCCAGTGCCTGTGCACCCGGGAGGACATCATGAACCAATTGATGCAGCAGGGCGTGCCGGCCAAAATGGCCTTTGACACCATGGAAGCGGTGCGCAAGGGCCGGGGGCTGACCCCCGCCATGGCGGAAGCCATGCACGAAAACAAGGTTCCCGCCTGGTTTGAGGACAGCTGCCGCAAGATCAAATACATGTTCCCCAAGGGCCACGCCGCCGCCTATGTCACCATGGCCCTGCGGGTGGCCTGGTACAAGGTGTATTACCCCCAGGCCTATTACGCCGCCTACTTCACCATCCGGGGCGACGGCTTCAACGCCGCCACCATGATTTTGCCCATCGATCAGGTGCGGCAGAAGCTGAAGGAAATGTACGCCCTGGACAATGAAAAAAAGACCACCGCCAAGGACAAGGATGCCATCACGGCCCTGGAGATGGTGCTGGAAATGATGGCCCGGGGCTATCATTTCCTGCCGGCGGACCTGTATAAAAGCGACGTGAGCCGCTTCATCCCCGAAGGAGAAAAGGGCCTCCGGGTGCCCTTTACCGCTCTGGGCGGCCTGGGCGAAGCGGTGGCCCAGAGCATCGTGGAAGCCCGCAGCATCCCCTTCATTTCGGTGGAGGATCTGAAAAACCGGGGCAAGGTATCCAGCGCCGTGCTGGATCTTCTGCGGGAGCACGGCTGCTTAAAAGACCTGGCGGAAACCAACCAGGTCACCCTGTTCTCCTTCTGAATATAATACTATTTCGCGTCTAAAACATTGAATCTTCGGGCGTCTTTTCCGCCCTGGCAGTGCTTCATTCCGGTCAACGTAGCGCTGCTACGCTTCCCTTCATTCAGCTTTGCCAGGACAAAAAATCCATCCCGAATCTTTCAATTTTTTAGACGAGAAATAGTATAAGTCCGCCGGGAAGATGAAGGGGCGGACGGGGCATTCTCTCTTCGAAGCCGAAGAGAGAACCAGAGAAGGCGGTCTTACCGTGGAAGAACGGACGGGGGTCTGCTTTCTCGGAGCCCGAGAAAGCAGCAAAGAGGGCAGCTTTGTTATCGTAAAATCGGCAATCGCCGCAAGAGACTTTGACGCACAGCACTGCTCCCGGGCAGCGCGGCTTTGCCGCGCTGCCTGTGCGCAAAGCGCACAGGGGAA
>CAZQAM010000302.1:0-3145 GCA_964591355.1 uncultured Oscillospiraceae bacterium | reverse complement strand
CATCCGGGAATAATTGGGCGCTTCCTTCGTGATATAAATATCGTGGGGATGACTCTCGGTCAGGCCGGCCCCGGTGATGCGGATGAATTCGCCTTCCTTGCGGAGATCTTCGATGGTGGGCGTGCCGCAGTAACCCATGGAAGCCCTGAGGCCTCCCATCAGCTGGAACACGGTATCGGACAAGGGCCCCTTGTAAGGCACCCTGCCTTCTACGCCTTCCGGCACCAGCTTCTTGGCGTCTTCCTGGAAATAGCGGTCCTTGCTGCCATTGGCCATAGCAGCAAGAGAACCCATGCCCCGGTACGTCTTGAAGGAGCGGCCCTGATAGATTTCCATGTCCCCCGGGCTTTCCTCCGTGCCGGCGAACAAACTGCCCAGCATGACGGCCCGGGCACCCGCGGCAATGGCCTTGGGGATATCGCCGGAATACTTGATGCCGCCATCGGATATGACGGAGATGTTGTGCTTGTCCGCTTCCTCAGCGCAGTCCGCCACGGCTGTGATCTGCGGCACGCCTATGCCGGCCACTACCCGTGTGGTGCAGATGGATCCGGGGCCAATGCCCACTTTGACGCAGTCTACGCCAGCCGCGATCAGATCATGGGTGGCGGCGGCAGTCGCCACATTCCCGGCAAACAGCTGGATATCCGGATAAGCGCTGCGGATCTTTTCGATGGTTTTGAGCACGCCCAGGCTGTGGCCGTGGGCCGTGTCAATGGAGATCACATCCACCTTGGCGGCCACCAGCGCTTCGATGCGCTCCATCACATCGTGGCTGACGCCCACTGCGGCGGCGCACAGGAGCCTGCCATGCCCGTCCTTGGCGCTGTTGGGGTATTTGGTTGCTTTTTCAATATCCTTAATGGTGATCAGGCCCCGCAGATTGCCTTTTTCATCCACAATGGGCAGCTTTTCGATCCTGTGCTCGGCCAGGATATCCTTGGCTTCGTCCAGAGTGGTGCCTTCCCGGGCGGTCACCAGGTTCTTGCTGGTCATGACCTGACCGATGGGCTTGCTGTCATCGGTTTCAAAGCGCAGATCGCGGTTGGTGAGAATCCCCACCAGCCGGGTTCCTTCCGTGATGGGCACGCCGCTGATCCTGTAACGGGCCATCAGCGCCTTCGCGTCGGAAATCAGGTGTACAGGAGAAAGAAAGAAGGGATCGGTGATCACGCCATGCTCGCTGCGCTTTACTTTGTCCACTTGAGCGGCCTGCTCTGCAATGGACATATTCTTGTGGATGACGCCCAGCCCGCCTTCCCGGGCAATGGCGATGGCCAGCCGGGCATCGGTGACGGTATCCATAGCGGCAGAAAGAACCGGGATATTCAATCTGATCTGCGGCGTCAATTGCACCCCCAGCGATACATCCTTGGGCAGTATTTCACTGCGGCGGGGCACCAGCAGCACATCATCAAAGGTCAATCCTTCCCGAACGGCTTTCTGAAGCATGGTGTTTTTCTACCCCCTTCAATGTATTTGAAAAATTATATCGCATTGTGTCCTGTTCTGTCAATTCCTGATCAGAAAAAAAATACGGCTTTCCAAACTGCTTTTATTATAAAAGCGCATGTCCATCAAATGGCTGCCAGTATGCCGAATCCGATCATCGCCGCCAGGGTCGAAACAGAAAGCACAGAGGAGATATACACCCGCTGACCGGCGTCATCTGCAAAAACCGGCAGCACAAAGGGCGGCGGCAGGATAAACATCAGCACCACCGCTTCCCATGTGACTCTGCCCGGCATCAGCAGATGCGTCAGCGTCAAAAAGGCCGCGCACAGCGCTGCCATGATGCAAAGCCTAAGTCCCAGGCTTTGCAGGGCCGCTTTCCAGGGAATGTCATTCAATACAAGGTCGTAACCGATGGTCAGCAGAATGATGGCGCCTGTTGGCGCGGAGATAAAATCGGTGCAAGCGTCCAGGATCCCGCTGATCCCGGAAGGGATCAGGGCCTGATAGAGACCGGTGGCCCCCAGGATCACACCGGCCAGGATGGAGAGAATAATAGGAGAAAGCGCCATTTCCCGAAGCAGAGCCTTCCCGTCCGCTTTCTCCTTTCCGTGCAGCGAAAGCAGCACCTTGTAAAGCGTGAATACGAAAAGCACCTGCCCCAGATCGATCCGGGCGAACTCCGCGGTTTTTTCGCTGCCATAGAGCATCTGAAACAGCGCGTACCCCAGCATCCCCGCCTCAAACCCCGTGGTCAGGAAAGGCAGAAAGGAAGACAGGCGAAAAGCCCGGGCGCAAAGCTTTCCCATTGCCCAGCCCGCCACGCATACTGCGAACATCATCAGGGGGATCAGCACATCCGCAAGGCCGTATGAGGTCGCGGCAAAAGCGTGGAGCAGCACCGCCGGCAGCGCGATCTGAACCACCACCTGCTTGAGCGCCTGAATTCCTTCCCGGGTGATGATGCTTTTCTTCCGGCATAAAACGCCGATGCACAGCATCGCAAGCACAGGCAGTACTGTGCGGACAACATCCAGCAAATGATTCATGTGCAGCCTCCTGTTTGATAAAAAGCCGCCTCAGAAATCATTTTTCTGGGGCGGCTTTTCTGTGCCGGGAAAAGTTATTCTTTGCTGTTGCGGCCGATTTTGATGCCGGTCATGCCAAGCAGGCTCTTGAGGTTGATGTTTTTCTTGCCCAGCACGTCGATGGCCACAGCAATCAGCAGCACCAGGCCCTTCACCACCTGCTGGGTATTGGAGGAAATGCCCATGATGGACATGCCGTTGTTCAGCGTTCCCATGATCAGAGCGCCAATGAGAGCGCCGCCGATGGTGCCTGTGCCGCCGTAAGCGGAAGCGCCGCCGATAAAGCAGCTGGCAATGGCGTCCATTTCAAAGCTCTGGCCGGCTACCGGGCTGGCACTGTTCAGGCGCGCGGCAAAGACCAGGCCCGCAATGGCGGCGATAAAGCTCATATTGGTGTAGGCCAGGAACATCATCTGCTTGGTTTTGACGCCGGACAGCTCGGCGGCCTTCCGGTTGCCTCCGATGGCGTACAGATGCCGGCCACGGACAGTTTTTTGGGTGATGAAGTTATAGACCAGCAGCAGGATGCCCAGGATAATCAGCACCGTGGGAATGCCCCTAGATCGGAAGAGCGTCGTGTAGGGAAAGAGTGTAGGATAGGGTGT
>CAZQAM010000301.1:2488-3152 GCA_964591355.1 uncultured Oscillospiraceae bacterium | reverse complement strand
ATAGATAAATTATGATTATAATTTAATCATTTTCTGTGGTGCAGAACTGCATCAAAACTTCCGTATAAACTGGTTTTGTGCTCATTTGGCTCTTGCTGTACGCGGAATCATGCAGAGTTTTCAAAAGCATCATTCAAAAATACTCATTAGATACTCATTTTATTTCTATAATTTACTGTTTTTATTGCAAATTGTGTGGATCTGTGCTATGATTAAATATCATATCAGGCAGTCAAATGGAAAGGGCGGAATCATGGCAAAGAAGCGCAAACACCTGGTGATCATGACGGATATCGGCGATACGATCATTGACGAAAGCACCGAAGTGCGAAATGAACAGGATATCGTCGTCCATGCGGCATGCATCCCGGGGGCCAGGGAAGCCTATCTGGCCCTTTATGAAGCTGGCTACACCATTTTGATGGTAGCGGACGGGCGCACTCCCTCTTTCCGGAACACAATGCGGGAGCAGGGAATGGGTCATATTTTCTCCGCCTGGATCATTTCAGACGCGATAGGCGAGGAGAAGCCAAGCCCGCGCATGTTTTCCGCCGCCATGGAAGCGGCCGGCCTTACCGAAAAGGATAAGGACAGAGTGATCATGATTGGCAATAACGTCAGGCGGGATATACGGGGGGCCAATCTGTTTGGGATCCGATCTGTG
>CAZQAM010000301.1:0-2478 GCA_964591355.1 uncultured Oscillospiraceae bacterium | reverse complement strand
GAGATAATGAGCGGTGTCTGGAGTTCAGACGTGTGCTCTTCCGATCTATAAAGCGGCAATCAGCGCCGCTTTCAGCCATTATTCCTTATGGATTTGCTGCCGTGATTCTCATCTCTACCCCAAGATCTTTCAGTTTTTTTTGGTATTCCGCCGGGATGCTGTCATCGGTGATGACCGTGTGGAACTGCCTGAATTCCGCATAGGTAAACAGGCTGGTGATCCCGAATTTTGCGCCTGTCGCCAGCAGCACTGCTTTTTCCGTGTGGGCCACTGCTGTTTTTTTGATGGAATACTCCAGCGGGCTTGAATTGGTCACGCCCGCCATGGAAGCGCCCGTGGCGGCCATAAACGCAATATTGGTATTCATGGTGCCCAGGAACGCGGCGGACGCTTCTCCGGTGATGGAGTGGGTTTTCCGGTGGATTTCCCCCGGCACCACAATGAGGCGGATATTCTCATATTCCAGCGCCTGCACCATGATTTCAATATTATTCGTGATCACAGTGATGTTTTTGTTTTTCAGCGCTTCCATGAGGTATTCAGTGGTGGTTCCGGAATCGATGAAAACGATGTCGCCGTCCTGCACCATTTGGGCCGCTTCTGCGCAAATGGCCTGTTTCCGGGCGCTGGGCGCGCTGGATCGGACGGCGTAGGGAACCAGCGCGGAGGGCGGGGCTTCAGCCTTTACCCCGCCATAAACCTTTGCGATATAGCCAGGTTTGATCAGTTCGGCAATGTCCCGGCGTACGGTATTCATGGAGATGCCAAATCGATCCCGTATTTCTTCCATCGTCGCGAATCCCTGAGAAAGGATATAGGCTTCTATCTCCTTCTGGCGTCTGGATTTCACGATATACACCTCACTGTGCTGCGATAAAAATTCCGGTATCATTATACACACTCATGACCTGTTTGGCAAGAGTTAGTAAAGTTTCTCCCAGCTTTCAATCAAATTTCCAAGCGGGCTCCTTCATATCATCAAAGTATCACAAAAGCATCACAGCCTGAATGCCGGCGCGATCCTCAGCGGTATTCCGCGTCCTTTGATACGGTTCCGGCCGCCGCGGAACGCAATCATGCTGTTCGCAAACGAAGGAAAGGAGCGGCAAACCATGATCCTGTTCGATTTGAACAAACCTCTCCACATCATCCCGGTTGGCCGTGTGGCCATCGATTTCAACCCGACCGATTACAACCGTCCCCTGAACGAAAGCATAAACTTCAACAAATATCTGGGTGGTTCACCCGCCAATATCGCCGTGGGCATGGCGCGGCTGGGCAGTCGGGTGGGGTTCCTGGGCCGGGTGTCGGACGATCAGTTTGGCACGTTCGTGACAGATTATTTCAAAAATGAAGGCGTCGATGTTTCCCACATTTTTCGCTGCACAAACGGAGAAAAACTGGGCCTGACTTTTACGGAAATGCTTTCGCCCACGCAATCCTCCATCCTCATGTACCGGGAGGGCGCAGCCGATCTGCAGTTGTGCGTGGACGATGTGGACGAAGCTTACATCGCATCCGGCGCCTGTCTGCTGCTTACCGGCACAGGGCTGTGTGCTTCTCCCACCCGCGAGGCTTCCCTGAAAGCGCTGACGTATGCCCTGCGCAATGACGTGCCGGTGGTTTTCGACGCCGATTACAGGCCGTACACCTGGAAATCCAAGGATGAGATTTCCCTGTATACTTCCCTGGTTGCCGAAAAAGCGGATATCATCCTGGGAAGCCGCGAGGAATTTGATCTGATGGAAGGGCTGCTCGGCCTGGACGGGACCGATGAAGCTTCCGCAGAATACTGGCTGAACAGGCGCGCCTCTGTTTGCATCATCAAGCACGGGAAATCCGGCTCCCATGCCTGCAGCCGGGAAGGCAGCTATGACGTGAAGCCCTTCCCGGTCAGCGCGCTCAAGGGCTTTGGCGGCGGCGACGGCTATGCCAGCGCCTTCCTTTACGCCCTGATGGAAGGCCGCTCCCTGCCAGACGCCTTGGAAATGGGCAGCGCTTCCGCCGCCATGCTGGTGGCAAGCCATGCCTGCAGCAAGGATATGCCCACGAAAGACAGGCTGCTCGCCTTCATCAGGGAAGGAAAAGAAAAATACGGTTCCGTGGTTACCCTTTTATCCTGAAAAGCTCGCTGTAAGCGGAGAATCTATCGCCTGCCTGGAAAACAACAAGAAAAGGAGAAGTTTTCATGAAAAAGCTGAATGTCGGCATCATCGGCGCAGGACGCATCGGCAGCGTGCACGCAGAATCCATTGCTTGCCATATCCCCGAAGCTCAGGTGGCTATGGTGACGGACGTGATCGAGGAGAACGCGAAAAAGCTGGCGGAGCGCTTCCAGGTGCCCCGGTATTCCAGCAACTGCATGGATATCGTGAATAACCCGGGGATCGATGCCGTGCTGGTCTGCTCTCCCACCCCCACCCATGCCGATATTTCCATTGCAGCCATGAAGGCTGGCAAGCATGTGTTCTGCGAAAA
>CAZQAM010000300.1:0-3155 GCA_964591355.1 uncultured Oscillospiraceae bacterium | reverse complement strand
AGATAATGAGCGGTGACTGGAGTTCAGACGTGTGCTCTTCCGATCTGGGCAGCGTTCGGAACAGATCCACAAAATGCTGTTCGCAGCCCGCGCCGCCGGAAGCGATCACCGGCACCTGCACCGCGCCGCACACGGCGGAGAGCATTTCCAGATCAAAGCCCTGTTTGACTCCGTCGGTGTCCATGGAGTTGACCACAATCTCCCCGGCGCCGTCGGAAACGCACCGGCGGATCCAGGAAATGGCCTCCAGGCCGGTATCTTCCCTTCCGCCCTTGGCGAACACGTGAAAGGCCCCGTTCACCCTTTTGATGTCCGCGGAGAGGACCACGCACTGGTCGCCGTACTTTTTGGCTGCTTTTCCCACCAGGGAAGGATCTCGGAGGGCGCCGGAATTGACACTCACCTTGTCCGCCCCGCACTTGAGCACCCGGTCGAAATCCTCCACCGTATTGATGCCGCCTCCCACCGTCAGAGGAATGAACACGGTGGCCGCCGTTTCGGTGAGAATATCGGTGAACAGCGCCCGGCCTTCCGCCGAAGCAGTGATATCGTAAAACACCAATTCGTCCGCCCCGTGGTCGGAATAATAGCGGGCCAGCTCCACCGGAGAGGATACGTCCCGGAGCCCCTGGAAATGGATCCCCTTGACCACCCGGCCGTCCCGGACGTCCAGGCAGGGGATGATGCGCTTGGTAATCACGTTGCTTCCTCCAACGCCTTTCTCAGATCGATGGCCCCGGTGTACAGGGCTTTGCCAAGGATGGCGCCGTAAAGCCCCATGTCCTTCAGCGCCCGGATGTCCTCCAGGGTGGATACGCCGCCGGAGGCAATGAAATCCATCCGATAGCGGGAGGACAGGAGCCGGTACATCTCCCGGTTGGCACCCCGCATGGCCCCGTCCCTGGAAATATCGGTGCAGATCACCGTCCTTACTCCCACGTCCTGCAATTGCTGGCAGAAGCCATCCAGCGTTTCCCGGCTCATTTCCTTCCAGCCTTTGATGGCCACGAAGCCGTCCCGGACGTCCACCCCCACCGCGATCCGGTCCCCGAAGGCGGCCACGGCGGACCTAAGGAACGCGGGATTTTCCACCGCGGCGGTGCCCAGGATCACCCGGAACACCCCGGCGGCCAGGTATTTTTCGATCACCTGTTCATCCCGGATGCCTCCGCCGATTTCCACTTTCAGCCTGGTCTGCCCGGCAGCGGCGGCCGCCAGATCGAAGTGGGGCGTGCCCCCGTCCCGGGCGCCTTCCAGATCCACCATGTGCAGGTATTCCGCCCCGGCCGCTTCAAAATCCCGGGCCACCTGCAAGGGATCCTGGCTGTACACGGTCACCTGGTCATAATCGCCTTTATAGAGCCGCACCGCCTGATGCTGATACAGGTCGATGGCCGGAAAAATCTTCATGCGCCCGCCCTCACAATTCGCAGAATGCCTTCAGGATATGCAGCCCCACCCGGCCGCTTTTTTCCGGGTGGAACTGGCAGCCGAACACGTTGTCCTTTTCCACGGCAGCCGTAAGCTCCAGGCCGTATTCCGCCGTGGCGGTCACCGCGCTTTCGCACTCCGCGGCGTAATAGGAATGCACGAAATAAACGCAGTCGCCTTCCCGCACGTTTTTCATCAGCGGGCTTTTTTTGGCGGTGAAATGCAGGGCGTTCCAGCCGATGTGGGGGATCTTGAGATCCTTGGGGATGAGGCCTTTCATACCGATCACCCTGCCGGGGATCAGGGACAGCCCCGGGTGATGGCCGTATTCTTCGCTGGCGTCAAACAGCATCTGCATCCCCAGGCAGATGCCAAGCAAAGGCGTGCCCTTTTTTGCCGCCTGCCGCAGCGCGTCATCCATGCCCAGGGCCCGCAGCTTGTCCGCCGCGTCGCCGAAGGCGCCCACGCCGGGCAGGATGATCTTGTCCGCCCGGAACACCTCATCGGGATCCCCGGTGACGCAGGCCTCATCGCCCACGCAGGCAAAGGAGCTTTTCAGGGAAAACAGGTTGCCCACACCGTAATCCACCAAAGTAATCATAGCGTGCCTTTCGTGGAGGGGATCTGCTGATCCGCTTCCTTGTCGATGCTCACTGCCTGGCGCAGGGCCCGGCCCAGGCCTTTGAAGGCCGCTTCCAGGATGTGGTGGGAATTGGTGCCGTCCAATTGGCGGAAATGCACGGTGGCGGCGGCGGCCCGGGCAAAGCCCAGGAAGAATTCCTCTCCCAGCTCCGTATCGAAATCCCCGACCTTGGGGGTGGGGATATACATGGTGTAGCGCAGGGTGCACCGGCCCGACAGATCGACGGCGCACAGTACCAGCGCCTCGTCCATGGGCAGGGCGATGCTGCCGTAGCGCTGAATGCCTTTTTTGTCGCCCAGGGCCTGAGAGAAAGCCTGGCCCAGCACGATGCCGATATCCTCCACCGTGTGGTGGTAATCCACCCGGGTGTCGCCCTGGCAATTGACTGTCAGGTCAAAGCGGGCGTGGTGGGCAAAGAGGGTGAGCATGTGATCCAGAAAGCCGCAGCCGGTATCGATCCGGCTTTCGCCCTTTCCGTCCAGGTTCAGCGTCAGCTGGATATCCGTTTCCGCCGTTTTGCGATGGATGGCAGCCTGTCTCATGCCTGCGCCTCCTTCAGGATCTGTTGGGTTCTATCAATCAGGGCCTGCATATCTTCCATCGTTCCGATGGAGATGCGCACAAAGGGGGCAGTGCGCCGCGTTTTGAAATGCCGGACCAGCACGCCCCGGGCTTTCAGACGGAGGTAGTAATCCCCGCCGTCCATATGGGGCGGCGCGGCAAAGAGAAAATTGGCCCGGGAGGGCAGCACCCGGAAGCCCAGCTCCGTCAAACGGTCTTCCGTCCACTGCCGGGTTGCCTCGATACGGCGGCAGTTTTCCATGTACAGGGCGTCCTCATCGATGGCGGCGGCCGCCGCGGCCAGGCTCATGCGGTTCACGTTGTAGGGATTGATGCTGCAGCGGATGACGTTGAGATCCTGAATCAATGACGCGGGGCCGATGATGAAGCCCAGCCGCGCCCCTGCCAGGGAGCGGGATTTGGAATACGTCTGCACCACCAGGAGATTTTCCAGTTCATGGATCAGCGGCACGCAGCTTTCCCCGCCGAAATCCACGTATGCTTCATCCACGATCACCAG
>CAZQAM010000299.1:2274-3163 GCA_964591355.1 uncultured Oscillospiraceae bacterium | reverse complement strand
AGCTGCGGGAAGCTGCCCGTTCTCAGGTCACATCCTATCCGCAATTGGCGGGGCCTGGGGTGCGGCCCGCACCCCAGTGGGGCTTGGGGCAAAGCCCCAACATATCCCGCTCTTATTTCCCTGCCACGGAAACTTCACCCACGTCCACGGTGGGGCTGCCGATGGAGGAACCGGGGAATGTCAGATCGCTGCCTACGGCACGGATATTTTTCAGAAGCTGATAGAAGTTGCCCGCCACGGTGATCTGCTCCACCGGCTGATCCTTTTTCCCGTCCTTCAGGGTATAGCCCTGGGCGATCAAAGAAAAGTCCCCGCTGATGGGATTCGCCCCTGCATGCAGCCCGCTGACCTCAGTGATCACCAGGCCGTTTCCGATATCCCGCATCAATTCTTCCTTGCTCTTTTCCCCCGGCGCCAGATAGAAATTGGTGGGGCTGATATTGACGCTGCCGGCGTAGCCCGCCCGGGCTGCGTTGCCGGTGCTCGGAACACCCGCCTTCCGGGCGGTTTTCAGGTTGTGGAGCAGGGTGGTCAGTTTCCCTTTTTCAATAACCGCTTTGGTGCGGGAGGCCACGCCTTCATCGTCAAAGGGACGGCTGGCGTAGCCGCCTTCCAGCAGCGGATCATCCATCAGCGTTACCGCTTCGGAAGCAATGATTTCCCCTTCCTTCCCCGCCAGCAGGCTCATGCCCTTCTGGGCGCTTTCAGCGGAGAAGATGCCTGAGAACACCCCCAGCAGATCGGGCATGCATTTGGCGTCGATGAGAGCCCGGTAAGTGCCGCTGGGCACCGGCGTGGCCCTGAGCATAAAGAGCGCTTCCTCCGCCGCTTCCTGCGCCAGGGTTTCGGCGTTCAGCTGATCAAACTCCCTGCCCGCCTGGAAAGCGAT
>CAZQAM010000299.1:0-2264 GCA_964591355.1 uncultured Oscillospiraceae bacterium | reverse complement strand
TTTCGCTGCTGGCGGTATTGATCAGGTCATAGCTCAATTGCTCGATCCGGGGATCAGCCGCCTTCGCGAGCCTTTCGGCATCCAGAATGAAGGTGAGCTTCTTATCTTCCGGCACCGCGTCCAGTTCCGGGCGATACAGGTTCACTTCCGGGTATTTCTCATCTCCGGGATAGATTTCCTGGATATCCTCATCCTCCGTCAGCGCCGCGCTCTCCATCACGGATTCCACCATCTGCCGCACCGCATCTTCATCAAACGCTTCCGTGGCGGCATAGCCCATTTTTCCCCGGTACAGCCCCCGCAGGGACAGGCCCCGGGTGGTATTCACCGTATAGCTGCCGATTTCGCCCTGCACGCACATGGCGCGGAAGCTGTCGCCGGAAGACAGATAGACCTCCGCCGCTTCGATGCCGGCCCGCTTCGCCTCATCCAACAGGGTCCGGATAAATGCATCCACGTTCATCTCTCTGTCCTCCTTTTCAGCGTCCGCCCACGGTCATGGAGCTGACGCGGATCATGGGCTGGCCCACGTTAGTGGGAATGGAGCCGCTGAGGGACCCACACATGCCCTGGCCCATCTGCATATCTTTTCCCACCCGGTCGATTTTCAAGAGGATCTCGCTGCCCCGCCCGATGAGGCTGGCGCCCCGCACGGGATGGGCGATCTTTCCGTCCTTTACCAGGTACGCTTCCAGCACGGCAAAATTGAATTTGCCGGTGGTGGGCTCCACAGATCCGCCGCCCAGTTTGGCCGCGTACAGGCCGTCGCCCATGGTGGAAATCATTTCCTCGTTGCTGTCATTCCCGGCGGCGATGAAAGTATTGCGCATCCGGGAAGTGGGCGCGTACATGTAGCCCTGCCGCCTGCCGCTGCCGGTAATGGGCATGTGCATGCGCCGGGCGTTGAGCTTATCGATCATATAGTTTTTCAGGATGCCGTTTTCGATCAGCACCAGCCGGGTGGTGGGCGTGCCCTCGTCATCGATGTTCAGGCTGCCCCACTCGTTGGGCAGGGTGCCGTCGTCGATGGCGGTCACGCAGTCCGCCGCGATCTTTTCTCCAAGCCTTCCGGTAAATTCACTGCTGCCCACCGCCACAGAGGTGGCCTCCAGGGAATGGCCGCAGGCCTCGTGGAAGATCACGCCGCCGAATCCATTGTCGATGACCACCGGCATCACCCCGCTGGGGCACAGCGGCGCGTGCAGCATCAGCACCGCCTGGCGGGCCGCTTCCCGGGCCGCTTTTTCCGGATCAATACGGTCATCGAAAGCCTCAAACCCCTGCATGGCGCCCGGACTGCATGAGCCGGTCTGGTTTTCCGTGCCGTTGGAAGCGATAGCATTAACGAAAAAGCGGGTATAAACCCGTGTATCGCCGGTAAACAATCCCTCACTGTTGGCGATCCACACCCGCTGCACGCTGTCCATGTACCCTACGCTGGCCTGATTGATTTCATCATATTCCTTTAAAACCGCTCCTGCCATCCTGAGCTTTTCGGCCTTCCGGGCGGTTTTTACGGTGTCCGGCATTTCCCGGATCAAATGAATATTGGGCGTTTCCTGCCACATGAGCGGCGCGCTTTCCGTCTTTTCCTGGGCCTGAACGGCGGACGCCGCCCGGCGCGCGCAGGATAAAAGCCCTTCCCGGCTGGTATCGTTGGTATACACATAAATGCCGCGGACGCCGCTGAACACACGGACCCCCGCGCCGTGGAGGCGGCGGCTGTTCACGCTTTCAATCCTGCCGGAAAGCATGGACAGATTATGGTTGATCCGATCCTCCAAAAAAATCTCGGCAAAATCGCCGCCTGTTTTCAGGGCTTCAGCGATGACCGCCTGGGCCACATCCTCTTTGAGCATGCTTTTCCTCCTTCTGAGCCTTATCAGGCATTCAATACATAATCCCGCTCGATGATGCGGGGAAGATCGGCTTTACGGATGCTTTCCGCCCACGCGTCCGCCTTGCTTTCGCGCAGGCTTTCCCCCACGGCCATGACCTGCATCCCGCAGCGGCGCGCCGCCTCCACCCCGGATCGCCCGTCCTCCACCGCAAAGCAGTTCTGCGGCGGCACCATCAGCTTTTCCGCGGCCAGCAGAAAGATTTCCGGATCCGGCTTGCCCCGTTTAATCTGGCTCCCGTCCACAATCACATCGAACAGCTTGCTGATGCCCAGGCTCCGCAGGATCCCCGGGGCGTTTTCGCTGCAGGAGGCCAGATCGGAAGAGCGTCGTGTAGGGAAAGAGTGTAGGGTAGGGTGTGGGGGG
>CAZQAM010000298.1:0-3166 GCA_964591355.1 uncultured Oscillospiraceae bacterium | reverse complement strand
AGGAACGACTCCTCCAAAATCCTGGCCTCTATACCGCAGAATGTCGAGATCTTTATCCTCAGCAAAGGCAGCAAATGGTGCAAAACCACCTATGACGGCAAAACAGGGTATGTGATGACCAAATTCCTTTCCTTCAATGGAACGGCACAGGCAGGCGCCGGAAAAACGGCTGCCGCGCCTGTCAAAGCCGCCAAAGAGACTCTGAAAGAGCTCAAAACCGCGGTGCTGGGCCAGATCACCTCCCAGAACGGAAACAAGCTGAATCTCCGCGCCGCCTGCGCGCCCGACGCCCGGGTGCTCCGCCAGATGCCCACCGGCGATTATCTCACCATCACCGCCGTGGGCGATACCTGGTGCGCCGTCACCTGGCAGGATCAGAGCGGCTACTGCATGAGAGAATTTCTGGAGTTTACCTTGTATGAATAACGAAAGCCTGCTCCGCCCCGGGGAAAGGATCGACGATCTGCAGTTCATGGGCCTGAAAATCATCCAGTCCCCCGCCGCCTTCCGCTTCGGCATGGACGCCGTGCTGCTGGCCGATTTCGCCGCTGCCAGAAAGGGCGATCAGGTCTGCGATCTGGGTACCGGCACAGGCATCCTGCCCCTGCTGCTTTACGGAAGGGAAAAAACCATCCGCTGCGACGCTGTGGAAATCCAGCCGGACGCCGCGGAACGCGCTCAAAGGAGCATGGCGCTGAACGGGCTCTCCGGCCGCATTTCGGTCCATAGGGGGGACATCCGGGACATCAGGGCCCTGCTCCCCCACGCGGTGTACGACCTGGTGGTGTGCAACCCGCCCTACAGCAGGGAAAACGCTTCCCTGCCCAGCCCAAAATCCGCCCTGCGCACGGCCCGGCAGGAAGGCGAATGCACCCTCATGGACGTGGCTACTGCGGCGGCATGGCTGCTGAAATACCACGGCAGGCTGTGCCTGATGCTGCCCGCCCAGCGGCTGGCCGACGCCTTTGATACCCTGCGGCAGCACCGTCTGGAGCCCAAGCGCCTCCGCCTGGTGCACGCCCGGGCCGACAGGCCCGCCCGCCTGGCCCTCATCGAAGCCCTGCTGGACGCCCATGCCGCCCTGACGGTGGAGGCCCCGCTCATCACCCGGGATCCAGACGGCGCGGACAGCGCGGAAATCAAACGCATTTATCACCAGGTATGAATTGGGCGTTCTGAGTTGACAGGAAACAGCCCATCGATTATAATGATTGAGAAAAGGATCCTGCCGGAAGCAGGCAATCTTTCGGAGGCAGTGTTTGGAATCGGTTCGTTAACGGGGAACATGGCTGACCAAAGCATGCGGTGACATGACCGCCTGTTTGCTGATGCCATGACGCGGTACGGACGGATACCGGGCACTTTTTTGTGTGCTTTTTTCCGCGCCGCATTCCCCGATTCCTGTTCATGTCAAATCATCTGAGAACAGGAAGGATCGCCATGACGAAAGATTGGATCACCCTCGGCTTTGACCAGATCATTCTCAAGCTGCAGAATCATGCCGTTTCACATTTGGCCCGGCAGCGCCTTTTGGAAACAGCGCCGATCCTGAATGAAGGGCTGTGCAAAGCCCGCATGGAAGAAACGACAGCGGCCCTGCGCGTCATGAAAAATGCCGGCGCCCCGCCGCTCACAGATACAGAAAATGTGGAAAACAGCCTGGTTCAGGCCGGGCAGGGAGGGATGCTGCTGCCTGCACAGCTGACCTCCGTCGCGCGCTTCTGCACCGCCGTCCGCAGGCTTTCCCGCTATCTGCAGGGCGCGCAGCTTCACAGCGCCGCCATTGCCTCCTGGCATACGGAGCTGCCGGACCTGAGCAGCCTGGAAAACGAAATAGAAGGGGCCATCCGGGAGGATGCCCTGCTGGACGACGCCTCCCCCACTCTCCGGAACCTGCGGCGCCAGCGGGAACACACGGAGCAGGCCATCCGGGACAAGCTGAATCAGATCCTGCTCCACCACAAAAAGGAGCTGGCAGACAGCTATATCACCCAGCGCGGCGGGACTTTTGTGATCCCCGTGCAGAAACGCTTTCAGAGCGCGTTTCCCGGGCGCGCCATCGATACTTCCGCCAAAGGGAGCACCGTGTTCATGGAGCCATCCGCCGTGCAGGCACTGCAGCAGACTCTGGGGGCCCTGCTTTCCGACATCGACACGGAGGAAAGGCGGATCCTCTGGGCCCTCAGCGACCGGGTCGTTTCCGAAGAAGCGATGCTGCGCAGCGCGATGCGCGTGATGACGGATCTGGACGTGCTTTTCGCCCGGGCCAAATTGAGCATGGAAATGGATGCGCGGCCCGCGGAGATCACCGCGAAGCGCATGATCCATTTGGTGGACGCGCGGCATCCGCTTTTGAACCGCGATACCTGCGTGCCCCTCAATATGGAGCTGGCCCTGCCGGATGCCGGCATCGCCGTCACCGGGCCCAACACCGGCGGGAAAACGGTGTGCCTGAAAACAGTGGGGCTTTTGACCCTCATGGCCCAGAGCGGGCTGCATATCCCCTGCGGGGAGGGAACCGTCATCGGCATGATGGACCGAATCCTGTGCGATATCGGCGACAGTCAGGATATCAGCCAGAACCTGTCCACCTTCTCCGGGCATATAACCAATATCATCCGGCTGCTGGGAGAATGCAGCCGGGACAGCCTGGTGCTTTTGGATGAACCGGGCAGCGGAACGGATCCGGCGGAGGGCTCCGGCCTCGCAGCGGCGATCCTGGAAGAGCTGCTCCGCCGGGGATGCTTTTTCCTGGTGACCACCCATGACCCGCAGATCAAGCAATGGGCGGAAAAGACGGCCCGCGTGATCCCGGCGCGGATGGCTTTCAACCAGGCCACGCTCCTGCCGCTGTACCGGCTGGAAACGGGCATGAGCGGGGAAAGCTGCGCCCTTGAGATCGCGCGCCGTCTGGGCATG
Source organism: uncultured Oscillospiraceae bacterium (assembly GCA_964591355.1). GTDB lineage: Bacteria > Bacillota > Clostridia > Christensenellales > Aristaeellaceae > RUG563. Next base: position 247 of record CAZQAM010000298.1, on the reverse strand, counting down.
CCGGAGAGTTTGCTCGCCCGGGCCAGGCAGGCCGTGGATCACGGAGTCGATACGATGCCGGAAGCCATGCAAAGGCCCCTGCGGATCCCGGCAAGCCGCCTGCAGCGCATTCCGGAAAAAACGGAAGGAACGTTTGACAGGTTCCATGTGGGAGACAGCGTCCTTCTGCTGCCGGACAAAAAAACCGCCATCGTATACCAGAGATCGGAAGAGCACACGTCTGAACTCCAGTCACCGCTCATTATCT
>CAZQAM010000297.1:0-3179 GCA_964591355.1 uncultured Oscillospiraceae bacterium | reverse complement strand
TTTCACCCGTCGAAAGGGGATGCTGGGCCAGCTTCCCGCACGCCACGGAAATGTTAATCATGCGGTTCAGATTGCTTTCATCAGTGGTGATTTTATAAAAAGAGGTATAGGAGGCGATGGGCGCGTCGGTGCCCGCTTCCTCCGGGTTCTCATATATCAAGCTCACTTCCCCCAGCAGCCGGGAATCGATGTACCCGTACTGGCGGTGATAGATCAGCCTGGCGTAGCCGTTTTCAAACCCGGCCAGGGAGACCCGGGCCCCCTTGTGGAGGGTGATCAGGGTCTTGCCCGCGCCGGGTTTCTCGGTGACCGGCGCGTCCTGCGCCGCCACAGCGCCGATGAAGCGGTTGAACTCCACGCCGTAGGGAGGCGTGGACGCGCTGTCCACCACCCGGGTATCCTCCAGCGTCACCCGCTTGATATATCCGGTGATTTTTCCGGGCTCATAGGTAACCAGCGCGAAAGTGGGATTCAGGGCATGAATGGCCACCCGGGTTTTCTTGGGGATCATGCCGATAGCATCGATGCCTTCCGTGCCATCCCAGGCGGCATACACCCGGGCGGCGGTGACGGTGCGGCCGGTATACAGCTTCTCTGCCTTCTCTTCGCCCCGTGCGCCCGCAGTGAAAAAAGCCCCGGTCAGGGGCAGCAGGAACAGACAGAGCAGAAAAGCCAGCGCGCGTTTCATTGCATCAGGACCCCTTGTATATAGCGACAAACAGGGCAAAATCGTGAATGGAAGCGTCGATCCGGATGGGGAAGGAATAATCGTTGCGGAATTTGAAATTCAGATTGCTGGCGCCGGAGGAGGCGTCCATGCCGTGGGGCAGGTAAGAAGCCGCGTTGTTGCCGTGGGGCTTGCGCATCAGCACGGTGATGCCGGGGAGCTGCATCAGGGTATCCCACAGAGTGGAGGATACCTGGCAGGAGCCGCCGCCGAAGCTGAGCTTGGTGCCCTTGTCCTTGAGCACCGGAGCGGACAGATAGCCGTTCCGGGCGTTGAAGGGGCCCACGGTGCGGTTGAAATCCATGGATTCACCGGCGGCCATGGTCTTGCTGATATAGCCGCAGGCCACGGCCAGGTTGTTGATGCGGTTCAGGTTGGCCTCGTCGTCGGTGTCTTTGTAAAAAGAAGTAAAGACCGCGATGGGCTCTTTGGTGCCGGCGGATTCGATATTGCTGGCGATGGGATAGATCTCGCTCAATTGCCGGGTATCGATATAGCCGTACTGGCGCTTGAACACCAATTTGGCCCAGCCCTCCTCCATCCCGATGAAAGCGATCCGGGCCCCGGGGGTGAGGACGCTGAGGGTGGTGCTGGAGGCGCTCTTGTCGGCTTTCACCTCCACGTTCCGATCAATATACGCGTAATAGAAATGCTCGATCACCGGATAAGGAGGCGTATTCACCGCGTCCACGCTGCTTTCCACGTCGATGCGGTTGCGCAGGATATAGCCGATGGTTTTCCCGTCCTTGATCTGCACCCAGTTGGGATACACGGCGGTGATGCTGATTTTGGCGCCGGGGTTCAGATATTTGATGGGCGTGGAATTCTTGTCCATTTTTGGGTACACGCTGGTGGTGCTCTTGGAGTAGCGGCGGGATACAACGCCGTTGTAAATGGCCTTGACCTCCGGCGTTTTGTCCGTGGTCTTTTTCGCAGCCGCCCATGCAGGCAGGGCCGCCGTCAGCAGGCACAGCGCCAGCAGGCAGGAAACCGCGCGTCTGATCCTCATGAGGGAACCTCCCGATCTTTCCGATGCATGCAGCCGTCACAGAGCATAAGGCCGCTCCATGAAAAAGCTTTTGATATTATACCATGTTTTTCCGCATGATCCAAGGGCTTCCGCCGAAAAATTTACAAATTTATGACATTTTTATTGAAATTCCAGCACGCCCGTTTCCGCAAATGTCTTGGGCAGGTTCTCCATGCCCTCCACCGTATGGGGATAGATCAGCTTTCTGAGCATTTTCTGTTTTTCTTTTTCATCGGTCAGGGGATAGGGCCTGAAGTCTCCCCTGCCCTGGGCGCGGCAGGGCACCACGGAAAAACGGGCCAGCCGCGGCGTGCCGCTTTTGAGATCGTAGCGCAGCTGGAAAATCCCGGTGTCAGGATCCACATCCTGCATGGCGCCGAAGGTAAAATTCCCGGTACTGAAAAAAACCGGCTTCCCCTGACAGAACACCACCTGCTGCAGGATATGGGGGTGGTGGCCCCAGATCACGTCGGCCCCCATGTCAATGATGCGCCGGGCCATGGTAAACTGCCAGCCCTTGGGGGTGCTGGTCACTTCCCGGCCCCAGTGGAGGCTGACCACCACCAGGACGCACCCAGCCTCCCGCAGCTGCCGGATCCTTTTTTCGATCTGCGGCAGATCCTCCGTCCGGGGATAGGAAAAGCCCAGGGCCCCGATTTTGAAGCCTTTGACCTCCTGGATCAGAAGCTGGTCCTGCTCCTGCCGGGTATCGGGATAAATGGTGCCGAAATGCGCAATGCCCAGACCATCCAGCGTATTGATGGTTTCCCGGTAGCCCGGTGCGTAAAAATCCATGCAGTGGTTGTTGACGGTGTTCAGCGCGTCAATGCCGGAATGCAGGTATACCTTGGCGTAGGAAGGCGGGGCCTGCAGCACCGTGCGCTTGTCCCGGCTGTTTTTCGCGGTGGTGAATACCACTTCGTTGTTGGCGAAGGTGAGATCGTCGTTGTCCAGGTATTGCCGCACCAGGGAAAAAGGCCAGGCGGGGCCTTTTTCATCCACCACGGCGGTATAGGTGCCTGTCCGGCCCTGAGCGGAGGGCAGGCCGCCGATGCTGCAGTCCCCCACAAAGGAAAGATTCAGCTCGTAGGGATCGACAATGGTCCGGATCACAGAGGGATCCCCCGGGGAAAACACATCATCTTCCAGGCTTTCATCCACAATCCAGCCTTCCCCCAGGGCGGCCGCCGCCGCCAGGCAAAGCAGCACCACCAGCGCTCCCAGTCTTTTCACCGCGAAATCCTCCTTCGTGCCGGACCTGTTTTTTTATTATACCCGCCTGACAGGAAAAATGCAAATGGGGGACCTTCTTGGGGGGGGGCGGCGGCCCCCACCCCCCCCCCCCCGCAATTAAAAAAAAGGGCCCCGCCCGGGCGGGCGGGGGGGGGGGGGGGCCAAACGGGGTACCCCCGGGAAAAGGGG
>CAZQAM010000296.1:0-3195 GCA_964591355.1 uncultured Oscillospiraceae bacterium | reverse complement strand
GCGATAATGAGCGGTGACTGGAGTTCAGACGTGTGCTCTTCCGATCTTCAAACACCACATCGCCCCGGAGCTCTGTATACGTCACGCTGCCGTCCGCCCGGTGAGGATGCTTCCATGCCCACATACCGGTGCGCTCCGGGGTCTCGATGATCTGCCCCTGCGCGTCCTTCCGGGCCCGCACCAGCGTCACGTAGCCGTCATCCTTCTCCACCGGCTCATCCATCAGCTCGAAGATCCTCTCCGCGCCGGCCAGGGCCTGCATGATGATATTGAACTGCTGGGAAAGATTGGTGATGGGCTGAGAGAACTGCCGGGTGAAAGGCAGGAACGCGATGAGCATGCCCAGGGTGGCGGCGTGATGGACCACCAGGATGGACCCCACCAGCGCCACCACCACGTAAATCACGTGGGACAGGTTCGCCATGATGGGGAACAGCATGCTGGCGATCATATTGGCCCGGGTGCCGGTCACGCGGACGGCCTCATTCTTTTCCATGAAGGCGTCGATGGCTTTCTGCTCGTGGCAGAATACCTGCACCACCTTCTGGCCCTCGATGGTTTCCTCGATATAGCCGTTCAGGGCCCCCACAGCCTTTTGCTGCGCCACGAAATTGGTCCGGGACTTGGCGCCGATCACCTTGGTGATCTGGAACATCAGCGGCGTCAGCGCGATCATCAGCAGCGTCATCCACACATTGAGCCGGATCATATAAAACAGCGAAAACAGCAGCGAAAACAGCGAGGAGAACGCCTGGGGGAAGGACTGGCTCATGAACTCCCGCAGGGTATCGGTATCGTTGGTATAGCGGCTCATGATTTCGCCATGGGTCCGCTGATCGAAATAGCGGATGGGCAGGTCCTCCATGTGGTTGAACATTTCCTTACGCAGATGATTCAGCGTGCCGGTGGACACCATCATCATCGTGCGGTTGGAAATGAACTGGGAGAGGGCCCCGGCCACATACATGGAAAGCAGCAGCAGCAGGAACCGGAAGAAAGGCACAAAATCCACCGCCAGCCCCTGGCTGGCCTGGGCCACCATGGGCGTCAGATAATCATCCACCGCGGCGCGCAAAAGATAGGTGCCGGTGGTGGCGGCCAGCGTGCTCAGCAGGATGCAGACGGCCACCAGGATCAGCTTCGCCTTGTGTCCGCCCAGATAATTCACCAGGCGGCGCATGGTGTTCCTGGCGTTTTGAGGTTTCATCATGGGTCTCATTCCCCGCGGCGGCATGTCACGCCACCCCCTTTTGCTGGGAGGTATAGACCTCCCGGTAAATTTCGTTGCGCTGCAGCAATTCCTCGTGAGTGCCGAAATCCACGATCCGGCCTTCGTCCAGGACCAGGATATGATCGGCATCCATAACGGACGCGATGCGCTGGGCGATGATGATCTTGGTGGTTTCGGGCATATAGGTCCGCAGGGCCTGGCGGATGCGGGCATCCGTGGCGGTATCGACGGCGCTGGTGGCGTCGTCCAGGATCATGATCCTGGGTTTTTTCAGCAGCGCCCTGGCGATGCACAGCCGCTGCTTCTGCCCGCCGGACACGTTGACGCCGCCCTGGCCCAGATCCATATCGTATCCCTCCGGGAAGGCGCGGATGAATTCATCCGCCGCGGCGGCCCGGCAAGCGGCCACGATCTCCTCGTCGGTGGCCTCCGCATTGCCCCAGCGCAGGTTTTCCCGGATGCTGCCGGAAAACAGCACGTTCTTCTGCAGCACCATGGCCACCTGATCCCGGAGGGCGTGCACGTCGTAGTCCCGCACGTCCCGGCCGCCCACCAGCAGTCTGCCGCCGGTCACTTCGTAGAGCCGGGGAATCAGGGATACCAGCGTGGTTTTGGCCGAGCCCGTGCCGCCGATGATGCCCACGGTTTCCCCTGAATGGATGGAGAGATTGATGTCGGTGAGCACCAGATTCTCCGGATCCCCCTGGTAGGAGAAATCCACGTGGTCGAACACGATGCTGCCGTCCCGGACCTCATTTTCCGCCGCGTCGGGGCTGCCGATATCGGGGGTTTCCTCCAGCACTTCGGAAATGCGCGCCACGGAAGCCCGGGACAGAACCAGACTCACAAACAGGAAGGACAGCATCATCAGGCTCATGAGGATCTGGGTAATATAGGTGATGAAAGCGGTGAGGTCGCCAAAGGCCATGCTGCCTGCCACAATGCGCATGCCGCCCAGCCACAAAACCGCCACCACGCAGGCGTTCATCAGGATCATCATGATGGGGCCGTTCCACAGCACGATTTTTTCCGCGGCCCGCTGCGCGGCGGTCACATCGTCGGCGGAGGCGGCGAATTTTTCCTTTTCATGCTTCGCCCGCACGAAGGCCTTGACCACCCGGATGGCGATCAGGTTCTCCTGCACGGAGGAGTTCAGTTTGTCATACTTCTTCATCATGATCTGGAACCGGGGGAAGGCCAGGTTCATGATCACCACGATGGCCACCGCCAGGATGGGAATGGCCACCGCCAGCACCGTCACCAGGGCGGGCTGCAGATTCAGCGCCATCACCAGGGCCATGAGAAACATGATGGGTGAGCGCACCGCCATGCGGACCAGCATCATCACCACGCCCTGCACCTGGTTCACATCCGTAGTAAGGCGGGTCACCAGGGAAGCGGTGGAGAAATGATCGATATTCCGGAAGGAGAACCGCTGGATTTTTTCAAACAGCGCCTGGCGCAGATTCCTGGAAAAGCCCAGGGCGCCTTTGCTGGACAGGTAGCTGCCCAATACGCCGAACGCCATGGAAGCCAGGGCCATGAGCACCATCAGCCCCCCGCAAATGAGCACCTGGGAGATTTCCCCCGTTTCCTGGCTGTGGGGAATGGCCTCGTTGAGCAGCCGGGCCGTCATCATGGGAATGATGGTTTCCATGGCCACCTCGCCGATCATGGAAACAGGGCACAGAATCAGATATTTTTTGTATTTGCCCGAATAAGTTTTCAGTATCTGCGGAAATTTCAAGGTTTGCGCTCCTCCTTTTCCTGGGCCTGCCGGGCCAGCTTCCAGACCGTCAGATGGCGGCAGCTTTCATCGGCCAGGTTGTCAAACATTTTTTCGCACGTTTTGCCGAAGGCGTCCACTTCCGCTTCCGTCATGCCGGCAAACAATTGCTGATCCAATTGCTCAAACTTCCGCCGGTTCGCCTCCATCTGGCCGATCCCCTGCTCTGTGATGAACA
>CAZQAM010000295.1:0-3195 GCA_964591355.1 uncultured Oscillospiraceae bacterium | reverse complement strand
GATAATGAGCGGTGACTGGAGTTCAGACGTGTGCTCTTCCGATCTTATTGGAAGAGCGGATGTACAGCATGGCGTCGAACCAGGCGTTCCAATGCCCCACCGCTGTCCACAGGGCTATCGTGGCCAGAATGGGCAGGGAAAGCGGAACAATGATCTTATAGAGAATCACGATGTCGTTGGCTCCATCGATGCGGGCGGATTCCTCCAGGGAATCGGGCAGCGACGTGAGGAAATTCCGCATGATGGTAATGTTGTAGGCGGAAATGGCCCCGGGCAGGATCAGGGCGAAAACGCTGTTCATCAGGCCAAGGTCGCGGATCAGAAGATATTCGGGCACCATGCCGCCGGAAAAGAACATGGTGAACACCAGGATGCCTGTCCAGAATTTCCGGTTTGGGAAATATTTTTTGCTCAGCACATAGGCATAATGAAAACCCAGCAGCAGCGCAATCAGGGTGCCCAGCGCGGTGCGGATGATGGTCCACAGATAGCCGTTCCAGATGTTGGAATCGCTGCATACGTTCCTGTAGCTTTCCAGGCTCATGGCGCCGGGCCAGATATAGACCTTGGAGAGCGCCACCTTGTCGGCGTCAGCCAGGGACAGGGCCAATTCGTACCAGAAAGGGTACAGCATGGTCAGCGCCAGCAGCCCCAGAAACAGGAAATTGAATTTGTCGAAAATATGCTCGCCCAGGCTCCTTTTGATTCTCCGGGCATGGCGGTGTTCGTTTGCAAGGCTTTTTGCGGTACTGCTCATGAATCCTGCACCTCCTTCTTACCAAATCCCGCTGTCGCTGATTTTCCTGGAAAAAGCGTTGGTGGTCAGCACCAGGATCAGCGCAATCACGTTCTTGAACAGGCCCACGGCGGTGGATTTGGCCAGGCCGGCATTGCTCAGGTTTTTCAGGCCCAGATCGTACGTATAGATGCCCAGCACGTTGGCTACGCGGTATACGGCGTCGTTCATCATGTTGAACACCTGATCGAAGTTATCGTTGAGGATGGAGCCGGACTGCAGGATCAGCATGATGGTAATGGTGGGGAAAATGGAAGGCAGCGTAATGTACCACACGCGCTGGAAGCGGGTGGCCCCGTCGATCAGCGCTGCTTCGTACATTTCCTGGTCGACCCCTGCCAGCGCGGCGAGGTAAATGATGGAGCCCCAGCCGACGCCTTTCCAGATATTGGTGACCACAAGCACCCAGCGGAAGGTCTCCACACGGCCCATGTAGTAGTACGGCGTTCCGCCCAGCATGCGCGTGAAGGCTGCGATGGGGCCCGTGGAAGGAGACAGCAGCTGGATAAACAGGCCGGACAGGGTGACCCAGGAAATGAAGTGGGGCAGGTAGGACATGGTTTGCACTACTTTTTTGTAGCGCTGGTGCCGCAATTCATTGAGCAGCAGCGCCAGAATGATGGGCATGGGAAACCCAACCACCAGATTCATCAGACCAAGGATCAGGGTATTCCAGAAAGCATTCCAGAAAACAGGCTGCTCAAATACATCCTGGAACACGGAATAAAATGGGCTTGCCCAGGCGGAGCCCACAATCCCCTGCCTCAGTTTGAAATCCTTGAAAGCGATCTGAACGCCGTACATGGGGATGTATTTGAAGATGATCAGCACCACCACGCTTGGAATCAGCAGCAGCAGCAGATAACGGCAGCGCCAGTACTGGCGCATCAGCCTTGAAAAGCGGTTGCCTTTCAGGTGACTTTGCGCCAGCGAAGCAGACGTGTTTTTCATGGTCATAGACCCCATCATCCTTCCTTTTCTTTCGTTTCGGGAGGGCTTGTCAGCAATCGTTCAAACATTGGCCCCGCGCCAATGCGGATTTCTTTTTCAAACGGGGAGTACGCGGTGAAAAAAACTGTAAAGTGTCCATTACTGAGGGGATACGCGCCGCCCATGCGATCCAGCACCCTGTGTTCGGCAAAGGCGGGGCCCACGGTGATTGCTTCGTCTGCCGCATTCTGGATCTGCATGCAGCCGCCCCCGACTGTTATGCTGCCGCCCGCTGCAGTATCCAGGATGAATTGTTCCCCTCTCAGCTCACATCCCGGAAGGAGGCCCCATTCCAGGCGGAGGGGGACACGGCTGAGCCCTTCCGCCTTGATACGCAGGACGGCCCCGTTTTTGCCCATGTCTGCCTCCACTGTGATATCCAGCGAGTCGGTGATCAGCTTTTTGCGGGTATTGGCATTGTCCATGGCCCACCAGTCGGAGGAAGCGGGGACGCCGCCCTGGAAAGGCAGATAGTACCAGCTGTCCATTCGGGCATACACCCGGAATCCTTTTTCTGTTTCCTCCAGACGCATGGGGATGAAATTTCTTTTTTCACACACATTTCCATAGATCACCAGATACAGCGTGTTCTCCCGATGCTGGAAATAGAAGAAATTGGGCCGTTCAGCCATCAGTGTGCAGGAAACATCCCCCGCGCGGAAACGGGCGATCTGGGAGGCGGAAAACAGGCGCTTATAATGCTCGGCCGGCGCAGGATCCGGCTTTACCCGTTTTCCGTATGCCTCCAGATCAGGATTCAGCGCCAGCCATTCCGCACCGCGCGGCGTACAGCCATGGGCTGCGGCCGTCTGCCAGCAGTATTCGCTGTAAGCGGCCAGCTTTTCATCCCTGAGCAAATAGCCGGTCAGCAGGAAAAGAATATAATAACTGTCCAGGTAAATTTTCCGGCCGCAGTCCTGACGAGTCGAATTGTTCGTGAATACGGAGCCGTCCGGGTCGATGTAGGACAGCATCATCATCAGATTGCTCCGTGCGGCCTGCAGGAAAGCTTCGTCCCCCGTTGCCAGATACAGGCGAATCATCTGATCGTCGTTCACCTGGTTGTAGTTTCCGGCGCTTCTTTCGGCGAATTCGCCGTCCGCATTGATATCCAGGCCTTCGCCCAGGTAAATATCGGCCTTTTCTGAAAAATCTTTTCTGCCACAGATCTTCGCCGCGTGCTTCAGGCAGGCTGAAATTGCCCAGCGGTGATTGGGCGTATGGAAGCCGCCGTTCATTACGCCCTCGCTGCAGGATTCGATCAGCCTGATCATGGGCTCACGGAGCCAGGCGCATGCATCGCTTCCATCCTTTTCAAGCAGCCACCATGCGCTGATCATCGCGTTCATGGCGAACGCCGTGTCCAGATCGGAAGAGCACACGTCTGAACTCCAGTCACCGCTCATTAT
>CAZQAM010000294.1:0-3201 GCA_964591355.1 uncultured Oscillospiraceae bacterium | reverse complement strand
CAGGGCGGAAAAGACGCCCGAAGATTCAATGTTTTAGACGCGAAATAGTATCAGTCGGTTTTGTCTTTGGCCTCCGCCCTGCCGTTATTTACGCTTCCTGGCCTGCTTCCATTCTTTTGATCCGCGAAATAGCATGGCCGATGGTCTGCAGCGCCTCATCGCCCCGGATCAATTCCATAGAGGCAAAGGGCGCGTCCAGCAGGCGCTCCCACAGGAAGCGCTCCGCTTCAATGATCTGCACCACCCCCGCCGTAGGTCCGCCCGCACGGATCTGCGCAGCTTCCTGCATCAGGCGCTGGAAGCAGGCAGCGAAGCTGTCCCACAAGAGCTCAGGCAGCATCGCCTGGCGGTAATAGAATGCTCCCTTTTCCCGCAGGAACTCCGTCAGCCGCAGCATTTCGGGGAAAAACAATTCCTTCCGCGCGTCAATCACTGCCTGCTGTACCATTTTCCCATCGGACAGCCCCTGCAGAGGCAACAGCAGCGCCACCATTTTTTCCTCGCCTTCCCGGAACGGCATGGCGTAATACACCAGGCCGTTGAGCCGATCCAGGGCCTGATCGTAAATCTGCTGCTGGAATTCCCGGTAGCTTTCTTCCGCCCGCTGGCGACACAGGGCAGTCAGCACCTGCAGTTTGGATTCAAAATGATGATAAAAGCTGCCTTTGCTGCAATCCAGCGCGTCCAGGAAATCCTGGATGGTGGCGCCGGCGTAGCCTTTTTCAAAAAACAGTTTCTCCCCCGCCTCCAGGATCGCCTGCCGGCGCAGTTCTCCTTTGTGCATGGCGTTTCCTCCCCGTCCATCTTCCCGGTCTGTACTTTCCTGGCACGAAAAACCATTAAAAATCAATTGTACTCCAGCACCTGCTGAATCATCTGGTAGTTGGAGGTGCACAAAAGCTCCCTGCGCACTTCCCGGCCGTTTCGCAGGTACACCTTGTAGGTTTCCACCACATAGCCCGTGCGGGCTTTCTTTTTTTCCTGCATCGTGCCGGGCTCCAGTTCGGCATTGCGCTCGTAAAGGGGCTCTGCAGGCGGCTCCTGGGTGGAAACCAGCCGGGTATCCAGCTCGATGGTCTGGCCGCCGCCGGGCAGGGCGCCGTACAATTCCACCGTGCATTTTCGCTGCTGATACCAGGCCACGATGAAAATGGGGGCACTCTTGTCGTTGCGGAAGGAAAAATCCAGATTGGGCCAGTTCACCGTGGCGTCTCTGCCCTTGTCCACGTAATTGCTGGGCCAGGTGTGGGGCGAGCGGGCCAGGATGGTCATATCCGCCATGGCCGCGGCGTTGAACAGCGTACTGCTCACCTGGCACACCCCGCCGCCGATCTCATCCACCGTGGTGCCGCCGGCAATGGCCGCCGCCGGCAGATACCCTTTCTGGGCGGTGCGCTGGCCGGTGGTTTTGTTGAAGGAAAAAGTCTCCCCCGGCATCACCACCGTGCCGGATACGGCCCGGGCCGCCAGATCGATGTTGGTATTCCGGTTAGCGCTGGAGGTGGTGTCGGTGGTATAGGTGGAGATCAGGGCAAAGGAGTTCATCAGCTCCGCTTTGGTGACGCGGGGAGTGATGGGCTCGGAAGAAACGCTGATCACCGCCGTCAGATCCCGCCGGTCCAGGGCGGAAACGATTTGCCGGTACAGGTCTTCCCCGTCGATCCGGGCGCCTGCCCGGTCCTCGGTAAAGGTAAAGGCGCGGCTGCCGAAATCAAAGGTGGCCACCTGGGCATCCACGGCGTCCCGGTTGATATTGGCTTCAATGATCCCCACCAGGCCCCGCACCGTTTCCCGGTCATAGGTCACTTCTGTGCGCAGCGAAACCGGGCTGCCCACCGTATGGTACAAATGCTGATAGCGGTATTCAAAAGGCGTAGTGGAGGAGGCCACGGTTTCCACCGATCCCTGCCGGCCCACCGCGTAGGCGGTATCCAGCACCTTGGCGGTATTTCGGGAAAAGGTCAGCTCCGCCGGGGTAATCACCCAGGTCTGATCATCCACCCGGATGGTCATATGCAGCGTTTCACCGCCCGATTCCCGCTCCCGGATCAGAGCTTGGGCCGCCTGTTCCTTCGTCATGCCTCCCACGTGCACATTGTCCACCAGCACGCCCTGGGCGATGGTATCCCGGGACACGATATCCGCCTTTTCCCGGAACGGCGCATAGCTTTTCCGCCAGCGGGCCACCGTGGCCGTCAGAAGCACCAGCAGCACAAGGCAAAAGAAGGCGATTCCTGCCCACAGCCCGCTGTTTCCGGGCTTCCTGTAAGCAATCACTCCGCCCTGCAGATCATCCTCCGGGCTCCGCTGGATAAACGGATCATCGGCGGGAAAAGGCATTTCATCGGGGAAGAAAGACGCTTTCTCCTCTGCATCCTCTTCCGCAGACTGCGGAAAAGAACCTTCTGTCCCGGCGTTCTCCACGGGAGGCTGAGCGGCCTGTTCCTCCGGGTTTTCGCCCTCCGCAGTGAAAAGATGAGCGTTTCCCGCGCTTCGGGCTGCATGCTTCCGGTGCTTTTGCATCCGGCGGCCTCGCTTTTCCTGAGCGCTGTAGACCATATCCGGATAGGCAGCCCAGTCTTCCTCCGTGCGGCAGGTCATCTGCTGGTCCGCCGCATTTCCCGGTTCAGGAGAAGCGGGCTCCGCCGGCAAAAGATCTTCTGGATAGGCCGGACGCATGGGCGGCGCATCCGACGCCTGAGACAGCAGTTTCAAATGCTGGGTCCGGGCCATGCACCTCTCCTCCTTTCCGAAAACATACCTGATTCTATCTGATTCTATCCTGTACTCAATGATTTGTCAATGTTTTCGTCAAAATAACGCATCATTTTGTAATGTTTTTGAAATAATTTATCGCTTCGACACGGAAAATGAATCGTATTCTCCAGTTTGGCGGCGCAGAAACGGATCAAAAAAGGTCTATTTCGCTTGAATCGCTTAAATTCTTATTGTACTGTGGTATGTTTTCAGCACTTTCAGCAAGATGAACAGATCGGCGTGGCACCGGGAATACAAAAGAGGAATTGCCCACCAGGGAAATCCCTCCTTTTTTGTGACTACCGTGTGACTATAGTCGAATTTAACCCCATATAAACAGCAGTCTCCCGGCCAATGAATGACATAAGAAAAACCCTTGAAAACACTGCACTTTCAAGGGTTTTGGCGGAGAAGGAGAGATTTGAACTCCGGGAGAAACATGGA
>CAZQAM010000293.1:0-3221 GCA_964591355.1 uncultured Oscillospiraceae bacterium | reverse complement strand
ACTGGAGTTCAGACGTGTGCTCTTCCGATCTCCATCAGGTGAAATACCGGGACGAGATCCTGTATTACGCCGCGGCGAACGGCATTGACCCGGCCTACGTGGCGGCTGTCATCAAACGGGAAAGCGACTATGATCCCCGGGCGGTGAGCCGGGTGGGGGCCAAGGGGCTGATGCAGTTCATGCCCGATACCTTCGATTGGGTGGCTCCCAAATGCGGCCTTTCGAAAAAGGACGCCGACGCGGTGTACGAGCCGGAAAACGCCATCAAAATGGGCTGCTATCTGCTCAGGTACATCAGCGATATGTATGACGGAGATCCCCTTCTGGTGGCCTGCGCCTATCACGCCGGCTGGGGAAACGTGAACAGCTGGCTGAAAAACTATTCTTCCGACGGGAAGCATTTGACCCTTTCTCAGATCCCCACCGACGATACGCGCTATTATGCCGGAAAGGTGCTGAACGCCTATGCGATCTATCAGCAGTATTATTATTAAAATCCTCTCCGTCCTGCTCTGCTGGGTGCTGCTGTGCCCTTTCGCTTTCGCTGCCAGCATGGATGAAACGCTGACACTGGGGATGATTTCGGTCAAAACCCGCTCGCTGAACCCGCTGGTATCGGAGGAAAGGGAATTCCAGTCCCTGACGGCGCTGATGTTTGAAGGCCTCTACGCGCTGGACGACGATTACCGGCCCGTGCCCTGCCTGGCCCGCAGCGACGCCGCCATCAGCACCAACGGGAAAACCTGGACGGTGACCCTCCGGGACGACGCCGCATTCCACGACGGCACCCCCTGCACCGCCTACGACGTGGTGGCCACCGTGCAGGAGATCATGCGCCTGGCGGAGGAGGGAAAAGGGCAGTACAATCAGCTGCGCTATATCATCACCGGGGCCAAGGCAAATAACGCGGAAACGGTGGTGTTCACTGTCAGCCGCCCGTATTACGGCGTGTATTACGCCCTGACATTCCCCGTGCTGCACCAGTCCCAGGTGCAGTATGAACTGCCCATCGGCACCGGGCCGTACCGGGTGGACCGGTTTGAGCCGGGCAATATGCTTTTCCTCTCCGCCAATGAAAGCTGGCACGGCGGCAGCCTGATGGTGAAAAACATCAATGTGATTTTCAAGGCCACCAACCGGGAACTGATCACCGAATATGAGTACAACCGGGTAGACGCCGCCATCACCCGCTCCGCTTCCGCGGGCCAGTATCAGACGGGGCTGACCAACCTGAATATCATCTACCGCACCAGGCAGCTGGAGACCCTGATGATGAACCACAACGCCATCGCCTTCCCCCTGGACAACATCAAGGTGCGGCAGGCCATCCGCTGCGCCGTGGATTTTGACGCCATTGCCAATCAGGTGTATATGGGCATGGCCCAGCGCACCGATACGCCCATGCCCTCCGGCACCTGGATGTACAGGGAAAACAGCGCCTTTGGCTATAATCCGGACAGGGCCAGGGAGCTGCTGGAGGAAGCGGGCTGGAAGGTGGACGAAAGCGACGGCGGCGTCCGCCACACCACAGTGACGGAAAAGGGCGAGCAGAAGGACCGCCGCCTCCGCCTGCGCATTTATGTGTATGAGGAACAGGATAATTCCGTGCGCATCCAGGTGGCCAACATGATTTCCGATTATCTGAAGGAGGTTGGCATCGAGGCGCCGGTGATTTCCGACACCTTTGCCAATATTTCCGCCCGGCTGAAGGCGAAAAACTTTGATATGGCCATCGCCGCTTTCCAGATGGACGTGGTGCCCGATCCTGGCTTTCTGCTCATGAGCGGGAACACCGGCAATTTCGGCAGCTATAAATCCAAGGCCATGGACGGCCTGTTTGGCAAGCTGCGGGAGACCCGGGATTTCAGCGCGTATCAGGATATCCTTTGGCAGATCCAGGATCAGTTCGCGCAGGACTGCCCCTTCGTGTGCATGTATTACCGCTCCGGCGCACTTCTGACCCGGAAGGTATTCACCGTGGCCCGCAATGTGCGGGAGCCGGAGATCCTGCGCGGCATCGAATCCATCGGCAAATAAATGTCCCCTTCCGCATATCATGCCTGCAAGGGGGTGATGCGCGTGAGCCTTTCCGAACTGCGCACCAAGGATGTGGTGAACACCGTGGACGGCAAGCGCCTGGGCAAGGTGATGGATATTGAGTTCGATACCGTGGGCGGCCACGTGGAGGCCATTGTGGTGCCCGGAGAGTGGAAGATGGGCAGCATGATCCGGGGAGAAAAATGCGGCATCGTGATTCCCTGGCAGCGCATCTGCAAGATCGGGGAAAACGTGATCCTGGTGCAGTTGGAGGCCGGGGATTTGCTGGAAGAATGACGATTCCAGCAAAAAAATGTGGACAAATGGAATCCAAACGATTATAATACGAATGTGTTACGGATTTTTGAAGCACGACGAAATCAAATGAAAAGGGAGATCAGCAGTGAAGTGCCAGTTTTGTAATTGCGCCGACAGCCGCGTGGTGGATTCCCGCCCCACCGATGACGGCAATTCCATCCGCCGCCGCCGCGAATGCATCAATTGCGGCCGCAGGTTTACTACCTATGAAAAAATCGAGGTGCAGCAGCTGCTGGTGATCAAGAAGGATAATTCCCGGGAATTGTTTGATCCCCAGAAGGTGCGCAGCGGCATCATTGCTGCCTGCCACAAGCGGCCTGTGTCCGCGTCGGATATCGAAAAGATCGTGACCACGGTGGAGCAGATGGCTTACAACAACCTGCAGGAGGAAATCACCACCCAGCAGATCGGCGAAGTGGTGATGGAAGAACTGCGGAAGCTGGACGAGGTGGCCTATGTGCGCTTCGCTTCCGTGTACCGCTCCTTTACCGATATTCCCAGCTTCATGAATGAATTGAAGGCCCTGGTCAGCGACCGGGAAGAAAAATAATCGGACGCAATACGTGTTTTTGTACTGTAACCGGCGCAGGATTCCGCGCCGGTTTTCAGTTTCATACTATTTCTCGTCTAAAAAATTGAAAGATTCGGGATGGATTTTTTGTCCTGGCAAAGCTGAATGAAGGGAGGCGTAGCAGCGCTACGTTGACCGGAATGAAGCACTGCCAGGGCGGAAAAGACGCCCGAAGATTCAATGTTTTAGACGCGAAATAGTATCAGATACCAGGGACGAGAGGACGGGGCGTTCTCTCTTCGAAGCCGAAGAGAGAACCAGAGAAGGCAGCATTTGTTTCCGATAAACCGGCAAC
>CAZQAM010000292.1:0-3227 GCA_964591355.1 uncultured Oscillospiraceae bacterium | reverse complement strand
GGCGCGGCCTTCACCCGGTTGCTGGTGAAGGTGCCCGCAGCTTCGCAGGGCACGTCGCTCAGGAGCAGGGCCATGTCGGTGCGGTTCTGATATTTGATCCCCGCCGCGCAGCAGGCCGCCCGATAGCCCCGGGCCGCCGTCACGCCCCCCGGAATTTTACTGATTTTCATGTTCTTCTCCTATAAACTGCGTAATATTCTTTTCGTTGAGCAGAAATTCATAATAATTCACGTCGGAGCGCTTCCAGCCGATCTCTTTCCAGAAGGCGTTGCCGGCATCGTTGCTGGCAAAAGCGATGAGCGACACCTTGTTGATGCCCATATCCCGGAGGCGCTGCATGCAATAGCCCACCATCCGGGTGCCGATCCCCTGCCGGCGGTATTCCCGGGCCACGCAGACGTGATACAGGGTCCCCTGCCGCCCGTCCGACCCGCAGAGGATGGAGCCGATGATCTTTCCGTCCGCCGCCGCCACTACGCTGGTATCCGGATTCCGGCGGATAAAGCGCGTCACGTCCTCCCGGGAATCATCCAGCGCCCGGATGCCAAAGCCCCTGATGGTCATCCACAGGGCCCGCACGGCGTCGTAATCCGCTTCCCGCATGGGCAGGATCTGCACGTTGTCCGTCATTGCACCAGCCCCGCGGTTTCATCCAGGCCCAGGGCCAGATTCATATTCTGAATGGCCGCGCCGGAGGCGCCTTTGCCCAGGTTGTCGAACCGGGCCACCAGCAGGATGCGCTCCTCATTTCCCTGGAGGGAGATCTCCATATCGTCCCGCCCGGCAAAGGCGGCGGCGGAAAGGAAGCCTTCCTCCCCTGTTTCGCACGCGAAGCGCACCAGGCCGCCCTGCTGATAATATGCCGCGTATATTTCCTCCGCGGCGGAGCGCCCGCCCTTCACTTCCCCGGCGAACAGCGGCACCGTCACTTCCATGCCCGCGTAATACGGCGCCACGATGGGACAGAAAACAGGGGCGTTTTTGAGGCCGCACACCGCCTGCATTTCCGGCAGATGCTTGTGCTGCTGGGCAAGGCCGTACATCCGGGGAGCGGAAAGGAGCGCGTCCCGGCCGGGCGTCTCATATGCCGCGATCATCTTTTTCCCGCCGCCGGAATACCCGGTCAGGGAAAAGCAGGAAAGGCAGGCGTCCGGCGACAGAATCCCGTTTTCCACCAGCGGAGATACCAGGGCAATGAACCCGCTGGCGTGGCAGCCGGGATTGGCGATGCGCCGGGACTGCCGGATCTTTTCCCGCAAGCCGCCGATTTCCGGAAAGCCATAGGTCCATTCCGGATGCACCCGATGGGCGGTGGAGGTATCGATCACCACGGTGTGTGGGTTTTCGATCAGCAAAGCCGCTTCCCTTGCCGCGTCGTCGGGAAGGCAGAGGAAGGCCACGTCCGCCCCGTTCAGGGCTTCCTTCCTGGCGTCCAAATCCTTGCGTTTTACTTCCGGCAGCCGGATCAGATGCAGATCTTTCCGCGCCGCCAGCCTTTCTGCGATGCGCAGCCCGGTGGTCCCCGCGCTGCCGTCAATGAATACGTTGGTCATTGCTTTCCTGTCTCCTGACAAAACGGCGAAAACCGCCCCGCGTTCCCAGGGCGGTCTGCGCCGCGGCTTATTGCTTTCCGTCCACCATGGCCTGCACCTTGATGGGCAGGCCGTAGAGGTTGATGAACCCGGCGGCGTCCTGCTGGTTATAGTCGCTTTCGCCGAAGGTGGCGATGGATTCGGAATAGAGGGAATAATCGCTCCACACGCCGGCCTTGATGATGTTGCCCTTGTACAGTTTCAGCTTCACCTTTCCGGTCACCTTTTCCTGAGTCTTATCCACAAAGGCGCTGAGGGCTTCCCTGAGGGGGGTGAACCACTGGCCGTTGTACACCAATTCCGCAAAGGTGATGGAAATCTTCTGCTTTTCGTGCAGCGTCATCTTGTCCAGGCACACGCTCTCCAGGTATTCATGGGCCTTGTAGAGGATGGTGCCGCCCGGCGTTTCGTACACGCCCCGGCACTTCATGCCCACCAGCCGGTTTTCCACGATGTCCAGCAGGCCAATGCCGTTCCTGCCGCCCAGTTCGTTGAGCTTTAAAATGATCTCCTTGGCGCTCATTTTTTCGCCGTTCAATTGCACCGGCTTTCCCTGTTCAAAATCCAGGGTGATGTAGGTGGGTTCGTCCGGCGCCTGCAGGGGACTGACCCCCATTTCCAGGAAGCCGGGCTTTTCATACTGGGGCTCGTTGCCGGTATCTTCCAGATCCAGCCCCTCGTGGCTCAGGTGCCACAGGTTCTTGTCCTTGGAATAATTGGTTTCCCGGTTGATTTTCAAAGGCACGTTGTGGGCCTCGGCATAGTCGATCTCCTCATCCCGGCTCTTGATGTCCCACTCCCGCCAGGGGGCGATGATGGGCATATTGGGGGCAAAATGCTTGATGGCCAGTTCGAAGCGCACCTGGTCGTTGCCCTTGCCGGTGCAGCCGTGGCAGATGGCGTCGGCGCCTTCCTTCAGGGCGATCTCCACCAGGCCCTTGGCGATGCAGGGCCGGGCGTGGCTGGTGCCCAGCAGATAATCTTCATAGATAGCCCCGGCCTTCATGGTGGGGATGATAAAATCATCCACATATTCATCCGTCAGATCCAGCACATACAATTTGGACGCGCCGGTTTTCAGCGCCTTTTCCTCCAGGCCCTCCAGTTCGTCCCCCTGCCCCACGTTGCCGGACACGGCAATAACCTCGCAGTTGTTGTAGTTTTCCTTCAGCCAGGGAATAATAATGGAAGTATCCAGCCCGCCGGAATAAGCCAATACCACTTTCCGAATGCTGTCCTTCTTCACGAAAATGCACCTCGCTTTGAATGTTTATGCACGAATTATACATGATTATTCCGCTTATGTCAAGCACTTCTTGAAAAATAATCCGTTTCTATGTAATTTCATGCATAATGGGCAAATGTGGAAGATCTTTGGACAGAGACGACATCTTTTCTCCCATCCAGGCCCTTCTCTCCCCCTGCCGCATTGCTGCAAAAAATTTTCCGCCGGGAAAAAATACCGGTTGACAAGGCGGAAAAAGGAGACTATAATCACGAATAAGAACATATGTTCTCTTTCCTCCGGCGGCCGGGATTTCCGTTTGCCGGGAAGCGTCGGCACGCCGTCCGCTTGTCTCCCCGGCGGGGGCATGGTATAATCAGGGCAGGAAAGAATAAAAGAGGGTGGTTCCG
>CAZQAM010000291.1:0-3232 GCA_964591355.1 uncultured Oscillospiraceae bacterium | reverse complement strand
AGGGCGGAAAAGACGCCCGAAGATTCAATGTTTTAGACGCGAAATAGTATTATACTGATGGATACAGATACAATATTCTGTGCTGCATGTGTGTTTCCCTTTCTGTTGTTTTGTTCTCAAACGCCTCCCGCTTTTTCGTACCCGCCGGGAGACGGCATGCTCTGCATCAGCTGGCCCCTCCTTCTTTCAGAAAAAGGCAAAAACGTCGAGCCCCCTGATGATATGAATATTACCACACAGGCACTAACGCGATATTAACGTTTTCTTTTCCCGGAACAGATTTTTCCAAAACTATTTTTCCGTTTTTGGGCTTCAGAAACCGAAAAAAAGAAAAAACGTTAGTATGATGCAATTCCCCTTATGCTATATTGTAAATATACAAAGCTTTCTGGCGGACGGAATGTGGAAAAAACAAAATACGGAAAACGGGCTCCACCCAACAAACCAGAACAAAAAGTCAAAGAAGGAGGACATTACTATGAAAAAGCTCTTCGTTTGCCTGCTGATTCTCGCGCTGGCCGCGCTGCCTGCCTGGGCCCAGGAAACCGCTGTGCCCGACGTCACCGGCGATTGGTACGCCAAGCTGGATGGCATGCCCCTGCAGTTGACCCTGGCCGGGGACGGCGGTTATGCCCTCTCCTTCCCCGGCGGCGAACCCATCACCGGCACCTGGGAGCTGAACGGCGGATACCTGTACATGGACGGCGCGGAAACTCCCGATATAACCATCCTGGGCGATGAAATGCTGCTGATGAGCGACGGCGTCACCGTCTTCACCCGGGAAAAGCCCGAAGCCTACGCCCCCGCCGACATACTGGCCGAAACGGATTTGGCCCTCTTTGCCGGCTACTGGAAAAGCGCCTATATCGAGATGGATGGCGTGCTCTTCCCCGCCATCGCCCTGGACGATCAAACCGACCTGTATGTGGAGGGGATGTCCGTCACTTTGGGCGGGCCGCTGTTTGACGATGTGACGGTGCCCTGCCGATTTGAGGACGGCGCGCTGGTCTGTCAGGCAGGCGAAAGCGAAGTGAAGCTGCAGATGCAGCAGGATACCCTCCTGCGCATGACCCTGACGGGCGCCGGCGACGACACCCAGATCATCTACCTGCAGGCCGCCTGTTTCCCTGCCCCGGAGACGGATCCCGGGGAAGATGAAGCCCCGTGATCCCGGTCTCCCCGGGCGGGCATCCATCCGCTCCTCCGCCGTAAAATATACCGCGCCTTCCGGTTGATTGCCAATCTCCCGGCGTGCCGGTCGCAATCCATTCCATCTGCGTGAATGCACCAATTTTTGTCCTGTCGATGAAAACCGGAACAGCTATTCCTCGGCGCAAACGGACGCTGTTTCTCCGGTATTGGGAGGGATGCGTATGTTTGATCACCTGGTGCGTGCCAATCCGTTTTCCCCTTGGGAGCTGGTTATCCGGCTTGTGGTGGCGGTCTTTATCGGCTGCATTGTGGGGATAGAGCGGGAATACAAAAACCGTCCGGCGGGGCTGCGCACCCATGTGCTGGTCAGCCTCGGGGCGTGCACCATCGCTTTGATCGAGTGTATCTTCATGCATAATGTGGGAGAATTATCCAAATCCCATATTACATACAGCTTCGGCCGTATGTCCGCCCAGGTCATCAGCGGCATCGGTTTCCTCGGCGCGGGCACCATCTTTATCGCGGAGAGAAAAATAGGCGGCCTGACTACGGCTGCTTCCCTGTGGAACATCGCCTGCCTGGGCCTGGCAACCGGGTACGGGTATTATTGGATGAGCGTGCTTTGCTGCGTGCTGGTGCTTGTGGTATTGCTGCTGCTGCAAAGGGCGCTCCCTGTCAATTCGCTCAAACATGTGGAAGTGCGGTTTGTCAACCGTCAGGAGACCATGGAATACCTCCATGATTTCTTTGAAAAAAACGGCATCAAAGTGCTGAATCTGGATTTTCATATTGAAACTGCCGCTGACAAACGGTTACCGGAGCAAAATGTCTACACGAATATCTATACGCTGCATCTGCCGGCCTCATTGAATTATGCGGATATCATCAGTTATCTGGCCTCTTATCCGAACATCCAGGTCGTGAGGGCGACCAATACCTGACAGCAGTTTGAGGAAAGACAGCCGAAAAAGAGAAAAGACGGTGGGCTTCCGCTGCCATTTGAGCGCCGGAAGCCCTGTTTTTAATATCTGGTCTCATCCCGTTTTCAAAGGCTGATCTTGCCCATGACCACCGGGTGGGCGGCGCCTGTGACAGAGGGCATGTTGTTGGCGCTCGCATGAACGCATTCGTTGGCCAGGATGGCAAAAGCCACGGCTTCCTTGGCGTCGCTGTCCATTCCCAGGTCTTCGTTGGTCAGCACAGGGATGGAAAGCTCCTCCCGGAGCATGGCCATCAGCGTGGGATTGCGGCTGCCTCCGCCGCCAACCACGAGCCTGTCCGGCTTCACGGGGCAATGCCGCTCGATGGCCAGGCGGATGCAGGATGCAGTGAACCGGCAGGCGGTAGCCAGGATATCCCGGTCCTGCAGGCCCAGAGCGTGCCCCTTATCCATCAGCCGATCCACATACGGCATGCCGTAGGCTTCGCGCCCGGTGGTCTTGGGGGGCCGCAAACTCAGATAGGGATCCTGCAGCATCCACTGGAGCAGATCGCCGCAGCAGGCGCCGTTTGCGGCCAGAACGCCATTTTCATCGAAGCGCAGGCGGCCGCCGGTCATGCGGGCTGCGATCTGATCCATCACCATGTTGCCGGGGCCTGTATCGAACGCAAGGGTATCTTCCATCCCTCCGCCCCGGGGAAGGACGGTCAGATTGCCGATGCCGCCAATATTCTGCAGGCCAACGGTGGCATCCTCGCAGCGGTAGAGCAGGTATTCCGTATAGGGAACCAGCGGTGCGCCCTGCCCCCCGGCGGCCAGATCCCGCACCCGGAAATCGCTGACCACCGGGCAGCGGAGGCCCTCCGCAATCACAGAGGCTTCCCCAAGCTGCAATGTGCCCCGGACCGGACGGCCCAGATATCTTTCCGCCCCAGGCGCATGATACAGCGTCTGCCCATGGCTGCCCACCAGATCAATGGAGGAAGGCTCCACGCCCGCCTTTTCGCACACGGCCAGGCAGGCCTCCAGGGCCCGCCGGACCGTAGACGTGCAATAAAACTCGACCTCGATTATGGTAGCAGCGGATCCGACCGTCTGCAGGATATACGACCCGTCCAGCAGCTAGGCCTCGATCGTGCA
>CAZQAM010000290.1:0-3232 GCA_964591355.1 uncultured Oscillospiraceae bacterium | reverse complement strand
TGGATATACGTCAAAGACTCTTGTTGCGATTGCAGCTTTTATACGAACAATGCTACCCTCTTTGCTACTTTCTCGGGCTCCGAGAAAGTAGCCCCCGGTCTGTTCCTATCCATTCAGCACGCCTTTGATGGCGGCCAGCAATTCATTATACTCCTCAAACGCGGGCAGCTCTGGATGATCGCGCTTGATCTGCTCAGTGCTGCGGAAGAGGAAGCCGGCCTTGCTGGCCTGGATCATAGCCAGGTCGTTATAGCTGTCGCCGGCGGCGATGGTGTCAAAGCCCGCGGACTGCAGCGCCTTCACCGCTGCCAGCTTGGACTGCGCCGTCCGCATATGAAAGCCGGTCACGGTGCCGTCTGGGGCCACCTCCAGGGTATTGCAGAAGATGGTGGGCCAGCCCAGCTTTTTCATCAGAGGAGAAGCGAACTGGGTGAAAGTATCGCTCAGAATGATTACCTGGGTGATGGCGCGCAGCTCATCCAGGAATTCCCGGGCGCCGGGCATGGGATCGATTTTTTCGATCACGGCCTTGATTTCATGGAGCCCCAGGCCGTGCTCCCGAAGGATGCCCAGACGCCAATTCATCAGTTTATTGTAATCCGGTTCGTCCCGGGTGGTGCGTTTCAGCTCGGGAATTCCGCTGGCCTTGGAAAACGCGATCCAGATTTCCGGCACCAGCACCCCTTCCAGATCCAGGCATACGATATCCATACCCTTATCCTCCCCTGTTTCATGCCTTTTTGTTATATCATATCGCTGCGGCAATTTCAACGGAAATGCGGAAAAAGTACGGCAGCGCGGCTACTCCGACGCGGGAAGAAGATAGACATTCACCTCGTCCTCGCCGCCCTGGATGCGCAGATCGTGATCTTCAGGCAGCTTGGCCTGGCAGAGGAAGAGGCAGTTCAGTTTTTCGCACACCCGGCGGGAGGAAACGTTGTTCACATCGCTGGTGATGACGGCGCCGCTCATCCCATAGAGGCGCATCACGGGCCGGATGAGGCGGCAGGCCCGGATGGCGTAGCCCCTGCCCCGGAAGGGTTCGCCGATGTTATAGCCGATGTGCCCGCTGTAAAAGAGGCTGTCTGAGGAGCCCAGGCGCAGGTCGATGATCCCGGCTGGTTTTCCTTCGGCAAAGATCGAAAAATGGAGGCAGGGCACCCAGCCCTTTTCAGGGTCGGCGGGGGCCTCCTCCTGGCACACCAGGCGAACGACGCCGTCGTCCAGTACGGGCAGGGGATGGAATCCCTGAAAATCGTTTGTCAGCTGCCGGTATTTCCGCCAGGCCCAGTCCGGCCGGCTGATTTCCCAGGTGGCTTCGTCGCCCCGGGGGCCGCCTTCATATTTTGGCTTGCGGCCTTCTTTTTCGATGCCTGCGCACCGCATGCCCAGCCTTTGCATCACCTGGATGGACGGTAGGTTTCTCGTATCGCACTGGGCGATCACGCGATCCCGCCCAAATTGCGTGAATCCCCAATCCATCATGGCTTCCCCTGCTTCGGTGGCATAGCCCATTCCCCGCTTTTCCGGAAGCAGAATCCAGCCGATCTCCGCCGTCTGGTCATCCAGAATGACTGCGCTGGCGTCGCCGATGGCTTCCCCGGTTTCCCTGAGGGTGACGCAGTATTCCCGCTGGACGGCGGGAGGATTCTCCCATCCCTTCCGGGCATATTCCAGAAACCGGTGGGCGTCCTGCTCCGGCGTCAGGCCGTTGCGGCCCCAGGAGTTGAGGTATTTTACTGTGTCCGGGTCGGAGGAAAGCTTCAGCAGCAGGGGGTAGTCGCTTTCAGCGAAGGGGCGCAGCAAAAGGCGGCCGGTTTCAATGATATCCCGCAAGGTTCATTCTCCTTTCATGAATGGATTAAAACGAAAAAAGCCGCCGGCTTTTCAGCGCGGTGGCCCTTTTTCTCTGAAGTTATTGGGCGGCGGTTTCGGTGACGACAGGATGTACGCTCACCTGCTTGTCGAACTTGCCCTTGCGCTCGAAGCGCATGATGCCGTCGGCTTTGGCGAACAGGGTGTCATCCTTGCCGATGCCCACGTTCAGACCGGGATGCACTTTGGTGCCCCGCTGGCGGACCAGGATGTTGCCGGCCTTGACGAACTGGCCGTCGGCCCGCTTCGGGCCCAGGCGCTTGCTTTCGCTGTCGCGGCCGTTCCGGGTGGAACCCATACCTTTTTTATGGGCGAAAAGCTGAAGATTGAGCTTCAACATGTTTGCTTCCTCCAATGCGTTAGTTTTCGATGAGCTGAAGATGCTGGGGATACTGCTCCGCGATATCC
This sequence comes from uncultured Oscillospiraceae bacterium, assembly GCA_964591355.1. Taxonomy (GTDB): domain Bacteria; phylum Bacillota; class Clostridia; order Christensenellales; family Aristaeellaceae; genus RUG563. The sequence continues at coordinate 949 of CAZQAM010000290.1, read as the reverse complement.
CGCAGGCCCTGCCGCAGGGCCGAGAGGATCACCTGGGCGTCATGCCCGGCGTCCGGCGGCACGCTGACCGTCATTTCGCCTGCTTCCGCGTGCACCTGAGGCCTGACCCCGGCCACGCTTTCCAGAGCATTTACGCAGGTGGTGGCCAGCACGGAAACGGCGGCGCACACGATGTCCTTCCCATAGGAGGCGAACAGGGCGTGACCATGGCAGTCAAAGCCGGTGCAGCGGCCATTTTCTCCGTGCAGCGTTACGCGGATCATGCGTTACGCGTTGATGCCGGTGATCTCCACCTGGGTGAAGGGCTGGCGATGGCCGGCCTTCCGGCGGTAATTCTTCTTGCTCTTGTACTTGAAAACGATGATCTTTTGGCCCTTGCCCTGACGGATGATCTTGCCCGTCACGGTGGCGCCTTCGATGTAGGGGGAGCCCACTTCGATGGTTTCGCCGGAAATCATCATCACGGGGAAAGTGACGATATCGCCCGCTTCATTTTCCAGCTTTTCGATGTAGATGGTGTCGCCTTCAGACACCCGGTACTGTTTGCCGCCAGTCGCAATAATCGCGTACATGTGCAGCACCTCCTTTTATTTGCTCGCCGGGCTTCCCTGGAGGGACGGAGGCGTCTTTCAGCCATGGGGCAGCGCGGAAAATGCGCGTTTGATGGCCCCGCCCGAGCGGCTTGCCAAAATATTTTATCACAGACGGAAGGGATTGTCAACGATTTTTTCCCGGAATCCCTGGGAATTCCGCGGTTTCACGCCATCAGCATCTGCTTGAAAAACGCCGTCGCACGGATCAGGTTTTCGATGCTGATCCTTTCATCCGCGCCATGCTCCCGCCGGAGCTCTTCCGCGGGCAGCACAAAGGGGGAAAAGCGGTAAATGAAAGGGCAGAGCGGCTCCATCCGCCGGGCGTCGGAAGCGCCGGTCAAAAGATAGGGCGCAAT
>CAZQAM010000289.1:0-3267 GCA_964591355.1 uncultured Oscillospiraceae bacterium | reverse complement strand
GCGATTGCGAAGCGCCAGCGAAGAATCTCATTGCATCTTTTTCATACAATCTTTTAGATGCGATATAGTATCATACTTCAAAAAAGGTTTGACCATGGAGGCAAAAGCAGCGGTGAGGCGCTGTCGGAAAAACCGCTTTGAATAGCGGTATGTTCTCTTTGATCGTTAACCCACCGCAAAGACAGACCTTACTGACTGCGTTTCTTCTTTGCTTTGAATTGAAACAATCGTACCGCAGCTTTCGCAAACGATCAAACGTGAAGCACAGCCGGATTGCAAAAGAAAACCAATTATGCCGATTTACACAAGAAACCAGGAGATGAAATCTCCTGGTTCTTGGGCTGGGGCCGAAGAAGCCCCGGCAAATCACATATCCACGTCGTCAATGACCCGCAGGGTCACCTTTACATCCACATAAGTGCCGTTGCCCACATCGGTCAAATCGATATAGTTCTGATCGGATTCCATTTGCTTTGCCAGCGCTTCATCGCGGTAGACCTTGATGGCCAGGGTATCGCCTTCCTTGTATTCGCCCACCTTTTTGGTCAGCTCGGTATAGGAAGAAATGATGGTGCCATCCACTTCCACGATGATATCGCCCACCTGCAGCCCGCCCTCCTTGGCAGGGGAATTATCTTCCACAGCCTTGATCACGGCGCCCTGAGGCAGCACGCTGTTGGTGTTGGAGAAGGAGGTCACGGTAACGCCCAGCCGGGGCCGGCCCTGCAGGCCGCTGTCGGTCTGGTTGGCGGTGTTCTCCTGATTGCGGGACTGGGCCGCGGCGGCGTCATCGGGATTGAAATCCTTGAGCACCTGCTCGATCATGGGCTTAGCCACATTGACGGGGATGCACATACCGATGTTGTCTACATCAGCGGTGTACCGGGTGGCGCCGGAGGTGTATTTCCTCTCAGGAATGCCCTGCAGCTGCCCCAGAGTATTGAACAGACCGCCGCCGGAATTGCCGGAGTTGATAGCGGCGTCCACCTGGATCATGGTGTTGGTAATGGTGGTGCGGCGCCCATAGCGGTCGGTGGTGCGGTCTTCCACCTTGCGGTCCAGGGCGGAAATCACGCCCACGGTCATGGTGCGGGCAAAATCCTCACCCAGGGGATTGCCTACCACGATGGCCCATTCGCCCACCTGCAGTTGATCGCTGTCCCCCAGCGTCACGGGTTTCAGATTGATATCCGGCGCATAGAGCACGGCGATATCCAGATCCGCGTCATAGGCGACCACGGTGGCTTCATGCTCCGTTTCGTCCTGCTCAGTGGTGACGGTGACCCGGGTGGAATCCTCGATCACGTGATAGTTGGTCAGGATGTGGCCGTAATTGGTGATCACCACGCCGCTGCCGAAGCCCTGCTTGGTTTCCCGGCTTTCCGGCTGGCGGTCATAGCCGTAGCCATAGCCGAAGCCGAAGCCGTAATACGAGGAGCGGGTGGTATAGTTATTCACGCCCACCACGCTGGCCCGGACCTGGTTGGCCACTTCGATAAAGGGGCTGGTGACCTGGCTGGCGTCAGTCGTCGTATTGACGATGGCGCTGATTTCCGTATCAGAAAGCCCGTTGGTCGCAGCACCGGCGGTGATCAGGGTCGTGGCGATCATAGCCACAGCCAGCAGCACAGCCAGAACGCCAAAGGAAAATGAAGAATGCTTTTTCATGATGACTCCCTCCTTGAAAGCGATGGATTCGCTGAATGATCATGGTCCCCTTTCCGGGTACAGCTTCATTCTAAGCGGTATTTTTTACAAAAATTTGAACAGCAAATGAACATTTGCCCATTCCTGCTTTTTCTTTTGTATCATCCGCCGAAAGGCATGAAACGATGCACGGAAAATCACACGCCGGTCAGATCGAAAGGCGGGGTATAGCCGCTGTCCGCCGCCTGCTTTTCCTGGGTATAGCCCGTCAGGCCCAGGGCCTCAAAGTGAGAAAGCACCCGTTCGTACTCCCGGTCGGTGATACGCCGGTCCAGCCCCGCCACGCGGCACGACGGAATGGGCGTATACTGCCGCATCAGGGAAACAGGCGTGCCCGCAGGCAGCTTTTCCGCGATAAAATCCAGAACCCGGCAGCTGTCCCCCGTGCAGCCCGGCAATATCAGATGCCGGATGAGGGTGCCTTTCTGCATGATCCCTTCTTCATTGCAGACCGGTTTCCCCGTCTGGCGGCACATTTCCATCAGCGCGCTGCCGGCGTATTCAAAATAATCCTCCGCATGAGCGCAGAGCTTTGACAGCCGGGGAGAGACATGCTTGAGATCCGGCAGATAAATATCCACCGCGCCTTCAAGCCTTTTGAGGGTCTCCGTTTTTTCATATCCGCCGCTGTTCCATACGATGGGGATCCCGGGGCGGTGCATTTCCAGCGCGTCCAGAATGGCTGGCACAAAGGGCGTGCCCGTCACCAGGTTGATATTGTGCGCGCCCTGATCCTCCAGCATTTTGAAAATATCTGCCAGACGGCTGACGGAAATATCCTTCCCTTTCCGGCCATGGCTGATTTCAGCATTCTGGCAGTAAACGCAGCCCAGGGTGCAGCCGGAAAAAAACACCGTGCCGCTGCCCCGGCTGCCGGATATGCAGGGCTCTTCCCAGAAATGCAGCGCAGCCCGGGCCACCCGGGGGCTTTCCCCCATGCCGCAGAAGCCCACGGCTTTGCTCCGGTCGATCCCGCAGTTCCGGGGGCATAAGGTGCATTCACTCATGCCGCTTCTCCCATGCCATCAGTTTTTCCGCGTTGATCCGCCGGCCCAGCATGCCGAAATCCTCCTGCGGCACCTTCACATCGCACAGGAGGATTTCTTCCTGATCTGTTTCATTCAGGATCCGCCCGTTCTGATCGAACCAGGCTGTGGGTACATGGGGGTGCCGGGACAGGGAATTGACGGAAATGATCTGCATCACATTTTCTGCCGCCCGGGTGCGCAGATGACCGGTGATGATCTGCCGCCTTTCCGGGAACGCTTTATCCGCTGTATCGGAAAAGGGCATGACGCACAGGGAAACCCTTTTCCGGAACAGCGGCCGGAACAATTCCGGAAACCGCACGTCAAAACAGATGCGGAGACCGATTTTCATCCCGTCCAGCGAAAAAATCCCGCCGCCGTTTCCCGGCGCAAAATTGTCCGCGTCCCAGCCCCACAGGGCCGTCTTGTCATAGCGGCAAACGATTTCCCCATTCTTATCCAGCACCAGGGCGGAGTTGCAGCGCCTGCCGCCGTCAAAGTACACCGTGCCCAGCAGCACGGCGATTTTTTC
>CAZQAM010000288.1:0-3275 GCA_964591355.1 uncultured Oscillospiraceae bacterium | reverse complement strand
ATCGGAGAAAACACCGTGGCGGTTTTGCAGGAATATGCCCGGCAGGAGGAAATGCCGCTGTTTTCCGTGATCAATGATCCTCCGGAAAGCCTGTCGGCCCGGCCCAGAAAATGTATCGGCGAATTTGCCCTGCTGCTGATGAAACTGACGGCGCTGAAGGATACCATGTCCCTGTCTGAATTCGTGGAAAAAATGCTGGATGAAACGGGGCTGATTCGGCAGTTTGAGATCGAGGACAGCGAAGAAGCCCAGACAAGGCTGCAAAACCTGCAGGAGTTTGCCGGCGCGGCCCGGGAATTTGAAAATCAGAGCCAGGAAAAAACGCTGGAAGCGTTTCTGGAAAACGTATCGCTGGTCACCGATCTGGACAGGCAGGAGGACGCTCCCCGCTATGTGACGCTGATGACGCTGCATTCCGCCAAGGGCCTGGAATATGACGCCGTGTTTATCAGCGGCATGGAAGAAGGTATTTTTCCCTCCATGCGCTCCGTGATGGAGGAAAAGCGGATGGAGGAGGAGCGCAGGCTATGCTACGTGGGGCTGACCCGGGCAAAAACCCATCTGTATCTTTCTTTTGCCAGGCGGCGCATGCTCTTCAACCAGATCGCCCATAATCCGCCTTCCATGTTTATCCGGGAAATCCCGGAAAGGCTGCTGGCGGACGAATGGACCGAGACCACCCGCCGATCCCTGACGCCGGAAATGCCCAAGACCTCCCCGCCCCGGCGGAATCTCAGCTTCGGCGTGCCGGGCATGACGGCCGGCACCACCAGCGCCCTGAATATCCCCGGGGTGCAGAAGGGGTTTGTGGCTTCCGCGGCCCGGGATTTGTCGGGGGCGGCGGCAAAGCATCTCTTCCAGACCGGGGACCGGGTGCTGCATCGGAAATTCGGCGCGGGCATCGTGCAGGAAGTGAAGGGCAGCAGAGGAGATGAACGCATCGTCATTTCTTTCACTGCCTACGGCACAAAGGAATTCTCCCTGGCCATCGCGCCCATTGTCAAGGTGGAGGAATAATACAAAAGAAAGGGGTTTTCCCGGCAGGAAGGGCCCTTTCTTTGAATCATCAAGGAGGAGCGGTATGGACAGGCGCTTTCCCGATATGCGGTCGCTGGTAGATTATCTGAATGAAACGGCGCGGGCTTATTACGTGCTGGATAATCCCGTGATCTCCGACGCGGAATGGGATCAATTGTACAATCAGCTGCTGCAGATGGAAAAGGAGAGCGGCGTCGTGCTGCCCGATTCTCCTTCTCACCGGGTGGGCGGCGAGCCTCTGGCCGCTTTCCGGCAGCATCGGCATTTGACCCGGCTCTGGAGCATGGACAAGACCCAGAGCGAGGAAGAATTGAACGCCTGGTTTGACCGCACGGAAAAACTGCATGCCCAGGATGCTTCCCTGCCGCCTCTGCAGTACGCCGTGGAGTACAAATTGGACGGCCTGACGCTGAATCTGACCTATGAAAACGGCGAGCTCGTTCAGGCGGCCACCCGGGGCAACGGGGAAGTGGGGGAAGCGGTGCTGCCCCAGGCCCGCACCATCCGGGATATCCCTCTGACGATTCCCTGGCGGGGGCTGATCGAGGTGCACGGCGAATGCATCATGAAGCTGAGCACCCTGAAAAAGTACAATGAAACGGCGGATGAGCCCCTGAAAAACGCCCGGAACGCCGCAGCCGGCGCTCTGCGCAACCTGGATCCCGCGGTGACGGCGGCCCGGCGGCTCAGCGCGTTTTTCTATTCCGTAGGGACCATCGAAAACCCGCCGTATCACGATCACGCGGGCATGATGGCTTTCCTTCGGGAGCAGGGCTTTCCCGTGAGCCCGTATTTCCGCACGGCGGAAAACCGGGATCAGGCCATGCGCTTCATTAAGGAAATCGAAGAAGACCGGCCGAACCTGGATTTCCTCATTGACGGCGCGGTGGTCAAGGTGATGGATCACCGCACCCGGGATATCATGGGCTTTACCGATAAATTTCCACGGTGGGAAGTGGCCTATAAATTTGCCGCGGAGGAAAACACGGCCACCCTGGAAAAAGTGACCTGGGAGCTGGGGCGCACCGGAAAACTGACGCCCCTGGCCCACGTGTCCCCGGTGGATTTTGCCGGCGTGACGGTGAAAAAAGCCACGCTGAACAACTTCGGGGATATTCAGCGTAAGGGACTGACCCTGGGCTGCACCGTGTGGATCCGCCGCTCCAACGATGTGATCCCGGAGATCACAGGCCGGGTGGAGGACGGCAAAACGGGGGAACCCATCCAGCCGCCGGATAGGTGCCCCGCCTGCGGCGGGCCGGTGACGGAGCGGGGGGCGAACCTGTACTGCCTGAACCGGGAGACCTGCCGGCCCCAGGCGGTTGCCCGGCTCAAGCATTTTGCTTCCCGGGACGCTATGGACATTGCAGGCTTTTCCGAAAAAACGGCGGATGTATTCTACGATAAACTGGGCGTCCGGGACGCTGCTGACCTGTATCATCTGACGAAAGAACAATTGCAGGGCCTGGAGGGCTTCCAGGAAAAGAAAGCCCAGAATCTGCTGGACGCGCTGGAGGAAAGCAAGCACTGCGCCTTGTCCCGGTTCCTGCTGGCCATCGGCATCCCCAATATCGGCCGGCGGACGGCCCGGGATCTGGCTGTCGCCTTCGGCACTCTGGACAAGGTGCGCGCTGCCTCCATGGAGGAATTGCTGGCCATCGACGAGGTGGGGGAGATCGTGGCCCAGAGCGTGGTGGATTTCTTCTCCTTTCCGGAAAACCAGACGATGATCGACAGGCTCCTGGCCTCCGGAGTAGCCCCCCGGGCGGAAGAGGCGTCTGCCGGCGGCGCTTTCCAGGGCATGACGCTGGTGGTTACAGGCACCCTGCCTTCCTTCTCCCGCCAGGAGGCGGAAGCCTTCATCCGGGAGCACGGGGGCACGGCCGCTGGCAGCGTCAGCAGGAAAACGAGCTTCGTTGTGGCCGGGGAAAACGCCGGCAGCAAGCTGACGAAAGCGCAGAGTCTGGGCGTTCCTGTCATCAGCGAGGAAGAAATGGTGAAAATGGCCCAAACAGGCTGAATTGGTATTTCTATGATAAAGGCTTGACAGGGCAGCGAATGACAGTATAATTTTGTTGTATGGTGTCACAGGGAAAAGGCCGCGCGGAGTGGCGGAGGGGGCGATAAGGATTTGCTGAGAATGAACACGAGCCGGATGGAGCGCTGGTGCGACAAGACCATGAGCAGATCGGAAGAGCGTCGTGTAGGAAAGAGTGTAGGATAGGGTGGGGGGGGGG
>CAZQAM010000287.1:0-3283 GCA_964591355.1 uncultured Oscillospiraceae bacterium | reverse complement strand
CCCCCCCACACCCCATCCTACACTCTTTCCCTACACGACGCTCTTCCGATCTAGGGAAAATTTGATCCTTTACTTACACGCTTTAATGTGTTAAAATATCAGGCGAAACACCACCGGAACAGAGCCCAGAGGGGGAAAGGAAGGGGCAAAATGGCAAGGAGCGGGAAAAAGCAGCGCAGCATGGCGCTGTATGAAGCCATTCTGGACTTGAAGGATCTGGACGAATGCTGCAGATTCTTTGATGACTTGTGTACCGGCAATGAGCTGCGCAGCATGGAGCAGCGCTATGACGTGGCGGCCTATCTTCTGCAGGATCGGGTATATCTGGATATTCTGGAGAAAACCGGGGCCAGCAGCGCCACCATCAGCCGCGTCAGGCGCAATATCCTGGACAACGAGGACGGGGGCATGATGAAAACCGTGATCCTCCGCCGGGGCCTGGCCGAAAAGAAAGACTGAAAGAAGCACGATATAAAGGAGAACGCCATGAAGAAACTGATGCTGGGCAACGCCGCCGCTGCCCGGGGCCTGTGGGAAGCGGGATGCGCCGTCATTTCCAGCTATCCCGGCACACCGAGCACGGAGATCACTGAGGAAGCGGCCAAATTTGATGAAATCTACTGCGAATGGGCGCCCAATGAAAAAGTGGCGCTGGAGACGGCTTTCGGCGCCAGTTTGGCGGGCAAAAGATCCTTCTGCGGGATGAAGCACGTGGGGCTCAACGTGGCCGCCGATCCCCTGTTCACCATTTCCTACACCGGGGTCAACGCGGGGCTGGTGATTGCCGTGGCCGACGACGCGGGCATGCACTCCTCCCAGAACGAGCAGGACAGCCGCCATTACGCCAAGGCGGCGAAGGTGCCCATGCTGGAGCCCAGCGATTCCGGGGAGGCGCTGTCCTTCGCCCAATTGGCGTATGCGCTTTCCGAGCAGTTCGATACCCCGGTCTTCCTGAAAATGTGCACCCGGGTGGCCCATTCCCAGTCCGTGGTGGAAACGGGGGACAGGATCGCGCCGCCGGAAAAGCCGTATGAAAAGAACATCGCCAAGTATGTGATGATGCCGGGCAACGCCATCCGGCGCCATCCCCTGGTGGAGGAGCGGTTAAGAAAGCTCATCGCCTGGGCTGAGGAAAGCGATATCAACCGCGTGGAAGAAGGCGCGGACCAAAGCGTCGGCATCATCACGTCCTCCACCAGCTACCAGTACGTGAAGGAAGCCTGCGGGGACACATATCCCGTTTTGAAGCTGGGCATGGTCTGGCCCCTGCCGGAAAAGAAGATTCGGGATTTCGCTGCCTCGGTGGACAAGCTGATGGTAGTGGAGGAACTGGATCCCTTCATTGAAGAGCACTGCCGCAGCCTGGGGCTGGATCCGGTGGGCAAAGCCCTGTTCCCCCTCGAAGGGGAGCTGAGCCAGAACCTGGTGCGGGAAAAGCTGGGCCTGGCCCGGGAAAGCGGCCCCGCCCTGCAGGAAGCGCTGCCCGCCCGGCCGCCGGTGATGTGCGCCGGCTGCCCCCACAGGGGACTCTTCTATACCCTGAACCGCAACCAATGCACGGTGCTGGGGGATATCGGCTGCTATACCCTGGGGGCTGTGGCGCCTCTGGCCGCCATTGAAATGACGGCCTGCATGGGCGCCTCCGTCAGCGCCGTCCACGGGTTCAACAAGGCCCTGGGGAAAGAAAGCGAAGGGAAGACCGTGGCCGTCATCGGCGACAGCACGTTCATGCATTCCGGCATGACGGGCCTGGCCAATATCGCCTACAACCAGTCCAATTCCACCGTCATCATCCTGGATAATTCCATCACCGGCATGACCGGCCATCAGCAGAACCCCACCACCGGCTACAACCTCCGGGGCGACCCGGCGGGCAAAATCGACTTGGAGGCCCTGTGCCGCGCCATGGGCTTTGAAAGGGTCCGGGTGGTGGATCCCTACGACCTGAAAGCCTGTGACGAGGCGGTGAAGGAGGAGCTGGCGGCGGACGCGCCCTCCGTCATCATTTCCCGCCGGCCCTGCGCTCTGCTCAAATATGTGAAGCATCCCGCGCCTCTGGCGGTGGATCCCGAAAAATGCCGGGGCTGCAAGGCCTGCATGCGCATCGGCTGCCCCGCCATCTCCATGAAGGAAGGCAAGGCGCGTATCGACAGCACCCTGTGCGTGGGCTGCGGCGTATGCAGCCAGCTGTGCCGGTTCGGCGCGTTTGCGGGCACGGAAAAGGAGGGCTGAAGCATGGATACGAAAAATATCATGATCGTGGGTGTGGGCGGCCAGGGCAGCCTGCTGGCCAGCAAATTCCTGGGCCATCTTTTGATGGAGCAGGGGTATGACGTGAAGGTATCCGAAGTGCACGGCATGAGCCAGCGGGGCGGCAGCGTGGTCACTTATGTGCGCTATGGCGACAGGGTGGCCTCTCCGGTCATCGACCGGGGCGAAGCCGATTTCATTGTCTCCTTTGAATTGCTGGAGGCGGCGAGGTGGCTGCCTTTCCTTAGGCCCGGCGGGCAGATCGTCACCTCCACCCAGCAGATCGACCCCATGCCCGTGGTGACAGGGAGCATGGCGTATCCGGAAGACCTGACGGAGAAAATGCGCTCCGCCGGCGTCAGGGTGGACGCGCTGGACTGCCTGTCCATCGCCCGGGAAGCCGGCAGCAGCAAGGCCGTCAATATCGTATTGATGGGAAGGCTGTCCCACTATTTCGATCTGCCGGAGGAGGCCTGGATGAAATCTTTGGAAGCGGTGGTGCCTCCCCGGTTCCTGGAACTCAACAAAAAGGCCTTCCTGCTGGGGAAAAACGCCTGAGATTTCTTTTCCGGAAACAATATCCACGCCAGGATATTTGTTGAATATATTTTTATTTTACTGTCGGAAAGCGAGGATGGATGCCTATGGCGGAACGTTATTATCAGCCGGAGATTGAGACCGCGAGCAGGGAGCAGATCAGGCAATGGCAGGATGAAAGGCTTGTGAAGCAGGTACGTCATGTGTGGGACAACGTGCCTTATTACCGCAAAAAGATGGAAGAAAAGGGCCTGACCCCCGAGGATATCCAAGGGACGGAAGATCTGCACAAGCTGCCTTTTTTGAGCAAATATGACCTTCGGGAGGCCTATCCCTACGGCCTGATGGGCGAGCCTCTGAAAAACTGCGTGCGCATCCAGTCCACTTCCGGCACCACCGGCAAGCGGGTGGTGGCCTTCTACACGCAGAAGGATATCGACCTGTGGGAGAGATCGGAAGAGCACACGTCTGAACTCCAGTCACGAGATTCCATCTC
>CAZQAM010000286.1:0-3296 GCA_964591355.1 uncultured Oscillospiraceae bacterium | reverse complement strand
CTACACCCTATCCTACACTCTTTCCCTACACGACGCTCTTCCGATCTGCGCCTCATCCGGCGCGTGAAGGAGCTGGGCATGGACGCCTGCGCCGTCACCGATCACGGGGTGCTCTACGGCGCGGTGGAATTCTACCAGGCCTGCAAGGACGAGGGCATCCATCCCGTTATCGGGTGCGAGGTCTACGTCTGCCCCGACATGGAGGACAAGCGCTCCCTCTCCCGGGAATACAGCCATCTGATCCTGCTGTGCGAAAACGAAACGGGCTACCGGAACCTGATGGAGCTGGTCAGCCAGGCCTTTGTCCGGGGCTTCTATTACCGGCCCCGGATGGATTACGCTTTGATCCGGCAGCACCACGAGGGGCTGATCTGCCTCACCGCCTGCATTTCCGGTGACCTTCCTAAACTCTTGCTGGAAGAGCGCTACCACGACGCGGAAAAATACATCCGGGACATGCAGGATATCTTCGGCCCAGATCACTTTTATATCGAGATCATGGATCACGGCCTGCCGGAGGAAAAGGCCGTGCTGCCCCGGCTCGCGGAAATGAGCAGAAGGACCGGGGTCCCCCTGGTGGCCACCAACGACTGCCACTATATCCTCAAAGAGGACGCAGACGCCCAGGAAGTGCTCATGTGCATCCAGACCGGCAAAACCCTGGAAGACGACGAGCGCATGCGGCAGCACACCCAGGAGCTCTATGTAAAGTCGGAAGACGAAATGCTTGCCCTCTTCCCTGACCATGCCGACGCCGTCGCACGCAGCGGGGAAATCGCCCGCCGCTGCACGGTGGATTTCGATTTTCATACCGTCCATCTGCCCCGCTATGACGTGCCGGCGGGCGAAACGGCGGAAAGCATGCTGCGCCGCCTGTGCGAGGAGGGCTTCCTCAAGCGCTACAAACCCGATGACGAAACGGCCCGGCAGCGGCTGGAATACGAGCTTTCGGTCATCACGAAAATGGGCTATGTGGATTACTTCCTCATCGTGTGGGATTTCATCAAATACGCCAAGGACAACGGCATCATGGTGGGTCCCGGCCGGGGCAGCGGAGCCGGCTCCATCGTTGCCTACTGCCTGAATATCACCATGCTGGATCCCCTGAAATACCAGCTGCTTTTCGAGCGCTTCCTGAACCCGGAAAGGGTGTCCATGCCGGATATCGATGTGGATTTCTGCTATGAAAGGCGCCAGGAGGTCATCGACTACGTGGCCCGGAAATACGGCCACGACCACGTGTGCCAGATCATCACCTTCGGCACCATGGCGGCCCGGGGCGTGATAAGAGATGTGGGGCGGGTGCTGGGCTACAGCTATGCCGATGTGGACCAGGTGGCCAAGGCGGTGCCCATGGCGCTGGATATGACGCTGGAAAAGGCCATGAGCCAGAGCAGGGATCTGAGCGACATGTACCGGGCGGACGAGCGGGTGCGCCGCCTCATCGACACTGCCATGACGCTGGAAGGCATGCCCCGCCACGCCTCCACCCACGCCGCCGGGGTGCTCATCACCCGGGAACCCGCCACCCATTACGTGCCCCTGCAAAAAAACGACGAGGTGATCACCACCCAGTATCCCATGGGCATCATCGAAAAGCTGGGCCTTTTGAAAATGGACTTCCTGGGCCTGCGCACCCTCACCGTGATCCGGGATACCCTGGACATGATCGGGAAGCGGGGCATCCATTTGAAGCCCGAAGACATCCCTATGGATGACGAGGGCGTATTCGACATGATCTGCCAGGGCGACACCGACGGGGTGTTCCAATTGGAGGGCGGCGGCATGCGCGCCTTCCTCACCAACATGCGGCCCCGGAGCTTTGAGGATATCATCGCCGCCATTTCCCTCTACCGTCCCGGGCCCATGGAATCCATTCCCCGCTATATCCGGGGCAAGCAGCACCCTGAGACCGTGCAGTACAAAACCCCTCTGCTGGCCCCCATCCTGGATGTGACGTACGGGTGCATGGTGTATCAGGAGCAGGTGATGCAGATCGTGCGGGATCTGGCGGGCTATTCCTACGGCCGCAGCGACCTGGTGCGAAGGGCCATGGCCAAAAAGAAAAAAGACGTAATGGCCAGGGAGCGTCAGAATTTCGTTTACGGCAACGGGGAGGAGCACATCCCCGGGGCCGTATCGAAGGGCGTGCCCGCCCCGGTGGCTGAAAGCATCTTTGACGAAATGACGGCCTTCGCCTCCTATGCCTTCAACAAGCCCCACGCCGCCTGCTACGCCGTGGTGGCCCTTCAAACAGGTTACCTGAAATACCATTATCCCGCCGAGTTCATGGCCGCGCTGATGAATTCCGTCACCGGCAACGCGGCCAAGATCTCCACCTACATTTACTACTGCCGGCAGAAGGGCATCCCCATCCTGCCGCCCCGGATCAATTCCTCTTTCTGGGCTTTCACCGTGGATGAAATGCCGGACGGCAAAAGGGGCATCCGCTTTGGCATGGGCGGCGTCAAAAACGTGGGCGAAAAAGCGGTGGAAGCCATCGTGCGGGACCGCCAAACCCACGGCCCCTTCCGGGATATCTTTGATTTCTGCCGCCGCATCGCCGGGGAGGATGTGAACAAGCGGGCCGTGGAAAGCCTGATCCGGGCCGGCTGCTTTGATGATCTGGGAGCCCGGCGGGTGCAGTGCATGGCGGTGTTTGAAAGCGCCATGGACGCTGAAATGAACCAGCGCAAACAGAACGTCACCGGCCAGGTGTCCTTCTTCGATTTCGGCCAGAGCGCCGAGAGCATGCGCACCGAGGAAACCTATCCCGATTTGCCGGAATACCCCCTGCGGGAACTGCTCTTCCAGGAAAAGGAAATGACGGGGGTGTACTGCTCCGCCCATCCCCTGGATGAATACGCTCCTCAGCTGCAAAAGCTGCCGGTGAATACATCGGTGCTGGCGGAATACGCCGAGAGGGAGGACAAGGGCCTGAGCGAAGACGGCCGCCGGGTCACCCTGGGGGGCATCATCACGGAATGCCACGCCAAGGCCACCCGGAAGGGGGGCATGATGGGCTTCCTCACCCTGGAGGATCCCTTCGGCCAGGTGGAATGCATGCTCTTTCCCCGGGTGTGGGACCGATACAGCCACCAGGTTTCCGCCGATCAGGCGGTGCTGGTTTCCGGCCGGCTCTCCGTCCGGGACGATGAGGACATCAAGCTCCTGGCCGACGTCATCGAGCCCCTGAAAGCGGAAACCAAACCAGAAATTGATTCCCGCACTGACGCCCAGCTCGCAAAGGACGCAAAAATCAGGCTGTACCTGCGCCTGGCCCGGGACCGGATGGA
>CAZQAM010000285.1:0-3330 GCA_964591355.1 uncultured Oscillospiraceae bacterium | reverse complement strand
TTGAGCAGGAAGCCGTTGGCCTTCAGCTTCATCTGGGCGTACTTGACCTGTTCGCCGTGGGAGCCTTTCTTCAGCACGGTGGGCAGGAAGTTGCCGTTGTCGTCCCAGTCGTCGTACTTGGACGCCTGGTCCTGGTCCTGAGACACATAAGTGGCCCACAGATAACGGCGCAGGGTGCTGCCGTAAATGCCGTCCTCGGTGATCATGAAGGTCTTCTGCGCCTTCTTCACGGCCTTCTGGGTGGCGGCGTCGAACTCGCCCTTGGAATAGATGCCGGTGAGATAATTGCCGTTGATCAGGCGCTGCTGCAAAACATAGACGTCATAGCCCCGGCTGCCCAGCTTCAGGGTGCGGGTAGGATAGCCGCTGAGGGTGCCGGGCAGGCCCAGGATCACCGCCTGGGTGGCAGGACCGGCTTTGCCGTCCACCACCAGGCCGGCGGCAGCCTGCACAAGCTTCACGGCGGCCACCATGTCGGGGCCGTACACGCCGTCCAGCTTGCCGGTGTAGAAATACGTATTCTTCAAAATGGTCTGCAGATTCTTGACGAAGGGGCTGGCGCTGCCGCTGCTGAGGGTGTACACCACGGGCACCAGATCGGTCTTCTTGATGGCGCCGGGATCGTACATCGCGTCCACCGTCTTCTGGCCGATCATGCCGTCCGCCGTCAGGCCGTTGCGGCTCTGGAACAGCTTCACGGCCGCTTCGAGCTCAGCGTCGAAGTTACCGTCGATCTCGCCTTCGTAGTATTCCAGCTCCTTGAGCTTCTGCTGATAGGTCTTGATGATATTGCCGGAAGCTCCCTTGTAGTAGCTGCCGTTCTGGGTCTGGCCCACGGCGGCAGCCTCCGTCAGGGGATAATTGGTGGTCAGCGTTTCATGGTCGAATTCCTCCGCCCAGGGAATGCCGGTCATCAGTTTGAGCATGGTGTAAGCGCCCACCACGCCGTCCGCCGTCAGGTTGTTGTTCTTCTGGAAGGCCTTCACGGCCGCTGCGGTTTCCTCGCTGAACAGGCCGTCCACCGGGCCGGAATAATAATGCAGATCCTTCAGCTTCTGCTGCACATCCGCCACTTCCTGGCCGGTGGAGCCGATGGTGAGGCTGCCGTTGGGGGTGGTGTTCTTGGCGGTGGGATCGGTGGCCTTCACGGCACTGGGATCTTTCAGGAGGGCCAGGGTCTTTTTGCCCACTTTGCCGTCCACAGCCAGGTTGTTGCTGCGCTGGAACCATCTGACCGCCGCAGCCGTGGCGCTGGTATATTTTCCGGTGATGTTGCCGGAATAATACCCCAGGCTTTTGAGCAGCGTCTGGATGTCTTTGACGCCGTCGCCGGTGGAGCCGATAATATAGCTGCCGTTGGCGGAAAGGTGCTTGTCAGCCTCCGCAGCCGCCACCTGGACGGCAGCAAAAACCATCAGCAGCGCCAGCAGCAATGCCGCAATTCGCTTCATCATGATTGGAGTCCTCCTCTCGTTGATGCGGACAGAAGGGCACATTCTTCCGCACTACGACGGTATTGTACCATATTTATTCCCAAATTCCTATTGAAGAATTATTGCAAATTGTATAATTTGCGTGTAATATCTGTAAATTAACCACAACAGGAGCGCCGCGCAGCGAAGCCCCGGTCAGCCCCTGCAAATTGTATACCAGGAAGCCCAAATGCACAAAATAAGGGAGCCTTCCGCTCCCTTCCCGGACCAAATATTCCCTGTCAATATCGCGTAACATTTTCCTTTTGTCCGGCAGAGCGCCGCGTCAGCCCGCCCGGTTTTCCTCCGCCTTGACACGGCTGAAAATCATCCGCCCGGCGCTGGTCTGCAGCACGGTGGTCACTTCCGCCTCCACCGTTTCCCCCACGCGCCTTTTTCCGTTTTCGATCACCACCATGGTGCCGTCGTCCAGGTAGCCCACGCCCTGTCCGGCCTCCTTGCCTTCCCGGACGATGTGCACCGCCATTTCCTCCCCGGGCAGCACCACGGGCCGCAGGGCCCCCGCCAGTTCATTGATATTGAGCACCGGCACCCCGGTGACTCCGGCCACCTTGTTCAGGTTATAATCGTTTGTCAGCACCGCGCCGCCCAGATCCCTGGCCAGGCGCAGCAGCTTCACATCCACTTCCGCCGCGTCCTCGTAATCCTTTTCCTCGATGCGCACCGGCAGGTTCAACTCCTCCTGGATCCTGCCCAGCACGTCCAGCCCCCGCCGGCCCCGGTTGCGGCGCAGGGGATCGGCGCTGTCGGCGATATGGCGCAGCTCCACCAGCACGAAAGCGGGGATCACGATTTCTCCCTCCAGAAAGCCCGCCTTGCAGATATCGAACACCCTTCCGTCAATGATGACGGAAGTATCCAGGATCTTGGGCACGGCGTCCGGTTCCTCCGCTTCAGGCGGTGCCGTCCGCGGCGCGGCGGCAGGCGCATCCTGCCTGCTGCCCAGGCGCCAGCCCAGCCCCATCAGGCCCGCGTAGAGCGCTGCCGCCAGCGCATAAACGGCCCATCCCGAAGGCAGCAGCCGCAGGGGCTGCATCAGCAGCGCCGAGAGGACCGCGCCCAGAAACAGGCCGCACATCGCGTGAAAACGGGAAAAGGACGGAAAACGGACAGGTTCCATAATGATGTTCCTCCTGACTTTGTATCATCCTTAGGATGCACGGCTTCGCCCCATTCGATGCATCCGGGATGATCCTGCGCCTCAGGAAGAAGGCAGAAGATCCAGCACCGCCATGGCCTGGGCCACCGTATCCACCCCATGCAGGGACACCCCTTCCGGGGGATGCGTCAAAAACCGGGCGCTGTCCCGGGGGCAGAGGATATGGGTGAAGCCCAGACGGCTGCATTCCTGGGCCCGGCGCTCCAGATGCGCGATGCCGCGCACTTCCCCGGCCAGCCCCACTTCGCCCATCACCGCCCAGTCCGCCGGCACGGGCCTGTCCGCGTAGGAGGAGGCCACCGCCATGCACAGCGCCAGATCCGCCGCCGGCTCATTCAGCGTCAGGCCGCCGGCCACGTTGATGTACGCGTCCCGGTTGTACATTTTGAGCCGGGCCCTCTTTTCCATCACCGCCAGCAGCAGCATCACCCGGGAGGAATCAAATCCGTCCACCGTGCGGCGGGGCACCGAAAGGAAGGATTGGGTCACCAGCGCCTGGATATCCACCAGCATGGGCCGGCTGCCTTCGATGCCGCAGAAAACACAGCTGCCGCTGGCCCCCTTGGCGCGCTTGGAAAGCAGCGTTTCGCTGGCGCCGTCCACCGGGCGCATGCCCTGGGAGGTCATTTCAAGATCGGAAGAGCGTCGTGTAGGGAAAGAGTGTAGGATAGGGGGGTG
>CAZQAM010000284.1:0-3341 GCA_964591355.1 uncultured Oscillospiraceae bacterium | reverse complement strand
AGCGGATAAAGCCTTTCTGAATCCAGGAAAATCATGGCGTCGAAGTAGGCGTTCCAGTGCCCCACCGCATACAGCAGAGCCATGACGGCCAGAATGGAGCCGGAAAGCGGGATCACAATCCGGATAATGAAGTAAATATCCCCGCAGCCGTCCAACGCAGCGGCTTCCTGAAGATCATCGCTGATGGTAGTGGAAAAAGCCGTTCTGCAGATCATCACGTTCCATACGGACATGGCGCCTGGTATCATCATGGCCCAGACGGTATCCAGCATGCCCAGATCCCGCACCAGGAAATAGCGGGGAATCAGGCCGCCACTGAACAGCATGGTGAAGGTGAACATCAGATTGAAGAATTTTCTCCCGTAGAAATATTTCCTGGAAAGCGGGAAAGCGGCCATCACCGTCATGACCAGATTGATCATGGTGCCGACCACCGTATAGAAAATCGTGTTGAGATAGCCCTGGCCGATTCTGGGGTCATTCAGCAGGGTCTGATACGAAATGAGGCTCAGGTTTTTGGGAAGCAGAAATACTTTGCCGGAATACACCGTCATGGGATCGCTGATGGAATGGCTGACCACGCTGATCAGCGGAATGATGACCAGCAGAAAGAAGATAAGCAGCAGGGTGTTATTCATCAGATGAAAGATGGTATCCGCCCGCGTGTTTCTGATTTTGTTTTTGCTCATATGCGCTCCTCCCTTCCCCACGCTCTGCTGATTTCACCACAGGCTGTTGTCGCTCACGGTTCTGGCCAGCTTGTTGATGGAAACAATCAGGATGAGCGAAACGATGGATTTGAACAGCTGCCCGGCGGTGGCCATGGAATACTGGGCGGATACGAGGCCCATTCTGTACACGTAGGTATCGATAATATCGCTGGCGCGCAGGTTGACGTTGTTCTGCATCAGCAGGATCTTTTCATAGCCCACATTCAGGATTCTGCCGGTCGACAGAATCAGCAGAATGGTTGCCGTGGGAACGATGGAGGGAAGATCGATATAGAGGATTTTCTGGAAGGTGGATGCCCCGTCTGTGATGGCCGCCTCGTACAACTCCGGGTTGACGCTGCTCAGCGCCGACAGGTACAGGATGGCGTTGTAACCGGTATGCTGCCAGACGCCGGACCATACATACAGGTGGATAAACGCGTCCGGATTGGACAGGAAAGAGATTTTCTCTTTGCCTGCCAGCACCAGCAGATGGTTGACCACGCCGTTGCCGCTGAACAGCTGGTTGATCAGCCCCACAATGACCACGGTGGAGATGAAGTAAGGCGCATAGGTGGTCAATTGGACCACTTTCTTCAGCCGCTGCCGTTTGCATTCATTCAGGGAAATGGCCAGCAGAATGGGAAAGGGAAAGTTGGCCAGGATCGAATATACACTGATGATCAGCGTGTTGGACAGCAGCCGGGGGAACTGATAGGAGCCAAGAAATTTGGTGAAATGCTTCAATCCGACCCAGGGGCTGCCGACGATCCCTTTGGAAACCGCGTAATCCTTGAATGCGATCTGGGCGCCGTACATGGGATAATAGTTAAAAATCAGCAGGTAGATGACCGGCAGCATGAAAATCAGATACATCTGCCAGTGATGGGTAAGGGCGATCCTGGCAGCATGCAGCCGATTGATTTTCACTGTGCTGTCCGCAGCAGAATTTTTCCCCTTCAATTCTTTCACCACGCTTTCATAGGAGTGCAGAATTATACAGCCATCCGGTACATGTTTTCTTTCCTGATGTATTTATTATCATTATATTCGACCAATTCTCACCTTTCAAGGGACAATAATATGCACTTCTTTTGAATCACATCAATCGGCAGCGTACAATTTGCTACACACGGGACAAATACGATGTTTGCAGCCGGGCGAAATGCAGAAGGAGGCATGCGGTCATCCGCCCTGAAGGCCCCCTTCTCCTTCTTGCGGTTTATGGGGCGACAGGCTATAATAGAATCCGTTCCGGAGCACAGGCCGGGATTTGTTAAAAAGAAACGTGCACTTTCCCGGAGCCCGGCAAAGTATCATAGAAGGCACCCTGAAAGAATGCCATGGCGGCCTCTTTGATATTTTCTCTGATTTCAGAGAAAGCACGCGTTTCTTTCCGTCCTTTCGGATTCGCGGAGGTGAATCATCGTGAAAAACTGGGATGAACGAGCAGAGGAAATCATGACGGAGCGCTTCGGGAAAGACGCCGTGATTGCATTGGCGACAGCGGAAAACGGCGTGCCTTCGGTGCGGTATGTGGACGCTTATTATGAGCAGGGGAAGTTTTACATCATCACCCATGCGCTGTCCGCCAAGATGAAGCAGATTGAATGCAATCCCGCCGTCGCCATTGCCGGCGAGTGGTTTACCGCCCACGGCAGGGGCTTCAGCCTTGGGTTTCTTGGGAAAAAGGAAAACGCGCCGATAGCTGAAAAGCTGATAAACGCGTTCGCGGCATGGATCCATAACGGGCACTCGGACCTGGAGGATGAAAACACGGTGATTCTGTGCGTGGAATTGACGGACGGAGTCCTGCTTTCCCACGGCACAAAATACACGTTTTAACAGGCGGGTTCCGGTTTTCTTCACTGCCGTGAAAGCCGGCTTATGAAAGGGGATTGCTTTGGCCCAGACGAAAGATATGACAGCGGGAAATCCCGTGAAGCTGATTTTGATCTTTGCGCTGCCGATCCTTGCCGGAAATGTGCTGCAGCAGCTGTACAGCCTGGTTGACTCCCTGATCATCGGGCAGCTGCTGGGCGTCACCGCGCTGACCGCCGTCTCCGCGTCCGGCTGGCTGGACTGGGCCGTACTGTCCGTTCCCATGGGGCTGGCCCAGGGATACTCCATCCACGCGGCCCAGTGCTACGGCGGAAAGCGCTATGGGGAACTGAAAAGGACTGTGGCGCAGAGCTACCTGATCTCCCTCGGCGTTACGCTCCTGCTGGAGTTTTTCAGCCAGGCGCTGCTGCGTCCCGTTCTGACATGGATGAATTCTCCGGAGGAGACCATCCATTTGACGGAGCATTACCTGAGGATCATCTATGCCGGGCTTCCCATCGTCATGTGCCTGAACACCTTCAGCGGGTTTCTGCACGCGCTGGGAAACAGCAAAACGCCTTTGCTGGCGCTGGCCTGCTCCACTGCCGTCAATATCGGCCTGGACTGGTGGTTTGTGGGCTCCCTGGGGCTGGGCACCAATGGCGGGGCATACGCCACCGTGATCGCGCAGGCCGTATCTGCCCTGATCTGCCTGGCGGCAGTGCTGAAAACCCCGGGGCTTCAGCCCGGGCAAAAGGATTACCGGCCGGATCGGGCCGTTATCGGAAAGCTGGTGAAGCTCGGGTTCCC
>CAZQAM010000283.1:0-3371 GCA_964591355.1 uncultured Oscillospiraceae bacterium | reverse complement strand
GAAGTTCGAGAGAACGACTCCGTTTTTTGTTGGGGAGTTAGTGCAACAGCCCTTCGTTCCCTTTTCGGTCTCTTACACCTCGAAATCCAGCGCCAGCCGGGTTTGCACGAAGGGGCGAACCTTCGTATCCGCCACGGCGTTGTGGACGGGGTTTTTGGCGTAAGCGCGCAGGGCGTCGGCGGATTCAAAGCAGGAATCCAGCATCACGTCGGCATTGCTGGAGGGCAGCAGCCCGTCGGCTGTTACCCGGATGCTGATCAGGCCGGGGATTTTGCCCTGCAGCCCTTCCAGGCCTTCCTTGATGCCCGCACGGATGCGGGCTTTTTCTTCGGGGGTGAATTCTTCCTTGAGTTTCCAGAGAATGACGTGCCTGACCATGGGAATGCCTCCTTTGTTTTACTGGAGCACCAGCTCCACAGGGCAGTGATCGGAACCGAAGATTTCGCTGTGGATGGACGCGCTTTCGATGCGGTCCCGCAGGATATCGGATACGATAAAGTAATCGATGCGCCAGCCTGCATTGTGCTCCCGGGCCCGGAAGCGGTAGCTCCACCAGCTGTAGGCGCCCACGGCGTCGGGATGCAGGAAACGGAAGGTATCGGTGAAGCCGCTTTGCAGCAGGGCGGTCATTTTGTCCCTCTCCTCCTGGGTGAAGCCGGCGTTGCGAAGGTTGGCCTGAGGGTTTTTCAGGTCGATGGCCTGATGCGCCACATTCAGGTCGCCGCAGAATACCACGGGCTTTTGCCGCTCCAGATCTTTGAGGAAACGCAGGAAATCATCCTCCCAGGCCATCCGGTAGGGCAGCCGGGCCAGGCCGTCCTGGGCGTTGGGCGTATACACCGTAAGGAAAAAGAAATCCTCAAATTCCAGGGTGATTACCCGGCCCTCGTGATCGTGCTCTTCGATGCCCAGGCCATAGCGGACGGACAGGGGCTGTTTTTTTGTGAACACGGCGGTGCCGGAATAGCCTTTTTTCTCGGCATAATTCCAGTACTGATGATATCCGGGCAGATCCATTTCAATCTGTCCCGCCTGCAGCTTGGTTTCCTGCAGGCAGAAGATATCAGCGTCCAGGGCGGCAAACGCCTCCATGAAATTTTTGCCCATCACGGCCCTCAGGCCGTTCACGTTCCAGGATATCAGCTTCATCTGTTTCCTCCTTGGTGACGGTAATCGTATTATATCACATGCGATGGCGGCACGCAAGAAAGGATGCCCGGCGCCGTGGGAGGGGCTCTGGAGAAAATTTTCAGAAAGGGGTTGACAAATATATCGGATGCCGATATAATGAATTACGTTATATCGGATTACGATATATCGGAAGCCGAGTGAGGAGGCGGAAGCATGAATGAATCCCTGGCGCTGACAGAGGCAACGTATTATATCCTCCTGTCCCTGGTTCAGCCCCAGCACGGCTACGGCATCATGCAGCGGGTGGAAAGCCTGTCCGGCGGGCGGGCGCGTCTGGCGGCGGGCACCCTGTACGGGGCGCTGAACAGCCTGTGCGACAAGGACTGGATCATCCAGCTGCCCATGGAGGACGGCAGCCGGCGGAAGGAATACAAGCTGACAGAGAAGGGGCGGGCGGTCCTGCAGGGCGAGGTGAAGCGGCTGCGGGAGCTGGCGGACAACGGAGAAAAAATCCTCAGGGGGGATATGTAATGGAAACGCGCAGAACGATCCGGAAATGGTATTGGGTGTGGGATTTTGAAAAGGAAGAAAACTGGCTGAACGAAATGGCCCTGAACGGCTGGGTGCTGGAGAGCGTGGGCTTTTGCACCTATCATTTCCTCCGGGCTGAGCCGGGGGAATACGCCGTGCGGCTGGAAATGCGCCCCTATGACGAGGCGTACATCCAGTTCATGCAGGATACCGGGGCGGAGTACATCGGCAGGATGATGATGTGGATCTATTTCCGCAAGAAGACGGCGGACGGGCCCTTTGACCTGTTTTCCGACATCGATTCCCGCATCAGCCATCTGGATAAAATCGGCAAAATGCTGACAGTCGTCGGCGGGGCCAATCTGCTGATCGGCGTTTTCAACGCCTTCAGCCCCAGCCGCGCGGGCTGGGTCAACCTGCTGTGCGCAACCCTGCTGATGTACGCCCTGGGCCGCATCCACGGCAAGAAGGAAGCCCTGGAAAAGGAAAGGCTGCTGCGGGAATAACCGGCGCCCTCCGGCTGCCGGATCACGCGTCAGGCATGGCTTGACAATTCTTCTTTCACCGCATATAATGATACCGTGCGAGGAACGGGAAATAAACCGGGCTTCGGCGGCATCACAAGAGAAGGCGCGCCATCGGCTGGAAGCGCGCCGGGCCGCTGCCGGCAGTGCCCCCGGGAGCATGCACGGCGGAACGGGCGGAAAGCGCCCTGGTATGCCGGCCGCAGACGCTGCGTTACAGCGGAAAATTGGCACAGTAAGAGTGGAAACAAAACGGCGCGCCGTTCTCTGAAAGGAGACGGCGCGCTTTTTCGTCATAAGGCAGGGGGAAAACAGGATGTTTGACACGCTGAAACGGGATCTGAACGCTGTCCTGGCCCGGGATCCGGCTGCCCATTCCCGCATGGAGATCTTTTTCTGCTATCCCGGGTTCAAGGCGGTGCGATCCCACCGGCGGGCCCACAGGGCGTATAAGAAGGGCCATTTTTTTCTGGCCCGGCTCATCAATTATCTCTCCTATCAGCGCACCGGCATCGATATCCATCCGGGGGCGGTGCTGGGGCAGGGCGTGTTCATCGATCACGGCACCGGCGTGGTGATCGGGGAAACCGCGGAGGTAGGCGACGATGTGACCATCTACCAGGGGGCTACCCTGGGGGGCACGGGCAAGGATACCGGCAAGCGCCATCCCACCCTGGGCCGGGGCGTCATTGTGGGCGCGGGGGCCAAGGTGCTGGGGCCGATCAATATCGGCGATCATGTGAAGATCGGCGCGGGGGCCATCGTGCTCAAGGATGTGCCGCCGCACTGTACCGTGGTGGGCAATCCGGGCCGCATTGTGCGGGGCCTCGGGAGCCGGCCGGAGATCGATCTGGACCACGGGGATCTGCCCGATCCCATGCTGGAGAAGGTGCAGGCCATCGAAACCCACCTGGTGCAGTTGGAGATGGGGGAGCAGGGCAAAACCCGGCCGGACTGCGACGCCTGCCCCGTGCAGGACTGCCCGTCCCGGACGAAAAAATAACGCAGATGCTTTCGGCGGCCCGATCATTTGCAATTCCTGAGCAGGATAAAAAAATGACGCCTGAATGATACGGCGGAAGGACAGGGAGGAAAGAACGCGATGCTGATCTACAACAGCCAGACGAGAAAAAAACAGGAATTTGTGCCTTTGCAGGAGGGCAAGGTGGGCATTTATGCCTGCGG
>CAZQAM010000282.1:0-3390 GCA_964591355.1 uncultured Oscillospiraceae bacterium | reverse complement strand
GAGATGGAATCTCGTGACTGGAGTTCAGACGTGTGCTCTTCCGATCTCGGAGAAAAGCAGCTGGCCCTGGCGTCCGCCCTGCGGGAAGCGGAAAAGCTTGCCAAAGAGGTGGAGGAAGGGCTGGAAAACCTGAAAAACGATGCCGCCGCCTGCGAAGGCCGCCTGCGGGCCGCCACGGAGGAAATGCAGCGCACGGCGGAGGAAGCCCAGAATCTGAACCTGAAATACCAGGCCGACGTGAGCCGCCTCAGGCTCATGGAGGAAATGCGCGAGGGGATGGAAGGGTACAACCAGTCCGTCCGCCAGGCCATTGCCTTTGCCCGGGGCGACAGGGCAGTGCGTGGCGTGGTGGCGCGCTTGATGCAGGTGCCAAGGGAGATGGAAACCGCCATCGACATGGTGCTGGGCGGCACGCTGCAGCATATCGTGACCGAGGATGAGGAAACCGCCAAGCGCCTCATCGACCATCTGCGCCAGAATCGCCTGGGCAGGGCCACGTTCCTGCCCATGACCAGCGTGAAATCCCGGGTGATTTCCGGGGAGGAGAGGAAACTGCTTTCCATGCCCGGCTGCCTGGGCGTGGCCAGCGAACTGATTTCTTTTGCCCCCGAATACCGGGGCGTGATGGAAAACCTGCTGGGCCGCACGGTGATCGCCAAAGATCTCGCCAGCGGCATTCCCATCATGCGGGCGGGGCATCACGCCTTCCGGCTGGTGACGCTGGAGGGCGACGTGATGCATTCCGGCGGCTCCATGACGGGCGGCACGGCGCAGAAAAGCACCGTGAGCCTGCTGGGCCGGGAAAGGGAAATGAAAGAACTGCAGAAGACGCTGGAAACGGAGAAAAAGGATCTGGCCGCCCTGCGGGAGAATCTGATGCAGCTTCAAAACGGGCGGGAAGAGCTCAAGCGCCTGCGCAACGAGGCCATGGAGCGGGTGCATCAGGAAGAGATCGCCGTGGCCCGGGAGCAGGAAAGGGTCTTCAACGCCCGGGCGGAACTGACCGCCGCCGCGGAGCAATTGGAGCGCACCCGGGCCGCCCGGGAGCAGCTGACCGAGAGCATCGCAGAAATCGAAAAGGACCTGAAAAAGACCGAGTCCCGGACCGAATCGGAAGCCGTCGACCGGGAGGCCATGGACCGGAAAACGGAGATCCTGCAGCGCGCGCTGTTCGACGCAAGAGAAAAGGCGGAGGGCCAGCGGGATCTGGTAACAAAGATGCGCCTGAAGCACGCGGAAATTTCCCACGCCCTGGATACCCTGCGCCGGGACAAGGCCCGGCAGGACCGGGAGCTGGCCGTCATGGCCGAAGCCCTGGAGCGGATGGAAAAGGAAAAATCGGAGCGGGACGAAGCGCTGCGGGAAGCGGAAAAGACCCTGGCCGCCCAGGAGGCTGCCTGCCGGGAAACGGAAGAAAAGGTGGTTTCCCTGCAGGAAAAGGTGGATGTGATGGAAGCGCAGCGGCTGGAAAAAAGCGCCAGCCAGCGGGAAAACGTGCGGCAAAGCGAAGAAATCCACAAATCTTACGAAGAAGACAGCCTGAAATTGCACCGTGCCGAGCTTTCCCGGGACCGGGCAGCCAATGAGCTGCAGGCCATGACCGACCATATCTTCAATACCTACGACCTGACCTATGCCGGGGCGGAGGAATTCCGCGCGGAAGGGAAGTTCGATCTGACCGGCAGCGAAAAGGAAGCTTCCTCCCTGCGGGGCCGCATCCGGCAGATGGGCCCGGTGAACGTGAACGCCATTGAGGAATACGCCGCCACGAAGGAGCGCTTTGATGATCTCACCGCCCAGCGGCAGGATTTGACCAAAGCGGAAGAGGATCTGCAGGCGCTGATCGTCCGCCTGCTGAACCAGATGGAAAGGCAGTTTGTGCAGGAGTTCGAAAAGCTGGGCGTGTATTTCAAGGAAACCTTCTCCCGGCTTTTCGGCGGCGGCCAGGCGGAACTGAAGCTGGCCGATCCGGACGACGCCCTCAACTGCGGCATCGAGATCGTGGCCCAGCCCCCGGGCAAAAAGCTGCAGCTGCTGAGCTTGCTGTCCGGCGGCGAGCGCGCCCTTACCGCCATCGCCATCCTGTTTGCCATGCTCAAGCTCAAGCCCACGCCGTTTTGCATCCTGGATGAGATCGAGGCGGCGCTGGACGAAGCCAACATCGGCTATTTCGCCGATTACCTGTGCGAATATGCCCGCACCACCCAGTTCGTGGTGATCACCCACCGGAAAGGCACCATGGAAAGGTGCGACGCGCTCTACGGCGTCAGCATGCAGGAGCGGGGCGTCAGCGGCATGGTGTCGGTGAACCTGCAGGATTACGAATAAAATAAGGAGAAATCATCATGGGATTCTTTCAGCGCTTGAAGCAGGGCCTGAGCAAGACCCGGGGCGGCCTCACCGACAGGGTGGATGAGCTGGTGAAAAACACCCGGGTCATTGACGATGATTTTTATGACGAGCTCACCGATATCCTGATCCTGGCCGACGTGGGCATGGCCGCCACCACCGATATCATGGAGAAACTGCGCCGCCAGGTGGACGAAAAGAAAATCCGGGACGCGGATCAGGCCAAGGAGCTTTTCAAGCAGATCCTGGTGGAGGAGATGAATATCCCCAGGCCGCCCCTGCGCTGGCCCATGGTGATGTTCGTGGTGGGGGTCAACGGCGTTGGCAAGACCACCACCATCGGGAAACTGGCCATGAGGTTCCAGGAGATCGGCAGGAGCGTCATGCTGGCCGCCGCCGATACCTTCCGGGCCGCCGCCGACGAGCAATTGGCCGTTTGGGCGGAAAGGGCCCGGGTGCCCATCATCCGGGGCCATGAGGGCGGGGACCCCGCCAGCGTGGTGTACGACGCCGTGCAGTCCGCCAAGTCGAAAAAGGCAGATCTGCTCATTGTGGATACCGCCGGGCGGCTGCACAACAAAAAGAACCTGATGGACGAGCTTTCGAAAATGCGCCGCATCATCGACCGGGAATACCCCGAGGCCGAAATGCGTTGCATGCTGGTATTGGACGCCACCACCGGGCAGAACGGCATTCAGCAGGCCAAGCAGTTCAAGGAAGCGGCGGAGATCGGCGGCATCATTCTGACCAAGCTGGACGGCACCGCCAAAGGCGGCGTGGCCATCGCCATCCGAAAGGAACTGAATATCCCGGTGTGGTACATCGGCGTAGGCGAGGGCATCGACGATCTGCAGGCCTTCGACGCGAAGGAGTTCGTGGAGGCGCTGTTCTGACGCAGGCTTGATGATTCTTATTCCCTGTGCTACAATAGCCGGGATCCGTGAGGGCGCCCGGGAGGTGCTGCCCCGGTGAACCATTCCCTGAAATCTTCTTTTTCCCGAGGTGTCTATGACTGCGCTGCTTCGCCTGTTTTCCCGGAAG
>CAZQAM010000281.1:0-3430 GCA_964591355.1 uncultured Oscillospiraceae bacterium | reverse complement strand
GACATCATGGACAGACTGAATGCCGCCATTGAATGGGCGGCGGAAAGCGGCATGGAAATTGTATATATACAGCACAATAACCTGTCCGCCGGTACGCGCACCTTTAAGCCTGGCACAAAAGGGGCAGAACTTGTGCCGGAGCTCAAAATTGTCTCGGATCATATTTTCGTTAAGACAAAGGCCAACGCTTTAACCAGTGAAGCGTTTTCAGAATTCATCCGGTCAAAGGATATCAGGGAGTTTTACATAACCGGTGCCGATGCCACTGCCTGTGTGAAATCCACCTGTTTCAACATGACAAAAGCTGGATATGCCGTCCATGTCATCTCCGATTGCGTGACCAGCTATGACTTAAAGAAGATTCCGGAAATGCTTGCCTACTACACGGACAAGGGCTGTGAAGTCAAGAACCTTGCCATCTATATGGGAATGAATTATCAATACAAGAGATTGGATAGCAACAATTTCACACGTAATTCATTGGATGATTTTGTCCGCCACCAGACCGTTACAGAATGCTGGCGAAAGATAAACGACGATTGGAGGCTTGTGCCGAATGCCTATGAAGAAAACTGGTCGCCGGAACAGTGCCGGGAAATTGCAGAAGACGTGGTGCATCATATAAACCTTGACCAGACTGGCTTTGGCGCGTTCGATGGCGGGCGGATCATCGGTTTTGCGACCGTCTCCCATCGCATATTCGGAGCTGCGGCAAGATATTTGCAGC
This sequence comes from uncultured Oscillospiraceae bacterium, assembly GCA_964591355.1. Lineage (GTDB taxonomy): Bacteria > Bacillota > Clostridia > Christensenellales > Aristaeellaceae > RUG563. The sequence continues at coordinate 2,703 of CAZQAM010000281.1, read as the reverse complement.
TGGTTTGTTTTCAGATATCAGAGGAATACAGGCGTCAGGGCATCGGCAGAAAGCTCTTTTCCCTGGCCTGCGAAGAAGCCCGGCGGCTGGGGGCGGACAAACTGTACATTTCGGCTCATTCCTCAAAAGAGTCACAGGCGGCATACCGGGCACTTGGCTGTATGCCTGCGGAGGAGGTCAATGAGGGACTGGCAGCAGCGGAACCCTTTGATGTCCAAATGGAATACAGATTATAAAAGAGAAGGAGAAGCAGGATGTATCTTGTCAAAGCAGAGGCAAATCAGATAGAAAAAATCGTAGCAATGTCTGTCAGAGCTTTTGAAACAGATGTTAATGTAGGCGGAATAAAAGGCGATTGTCCCCCTGAATATGATTCGATCAAATGGCATCAGCAGATGGCCCGGGAGGGGCATTTGTATCAGGCAATGATCGAAAAAGATTTGGTAGGGGCTGCCATTGTATTCCCGGATGAAACAGAAAAAAGCGTATACATTGGCAGGATTTTTATTGACAGCGTCTATCATAGAAAAGGTTACGGAATTCGTTTGATGGAATGCATAGAAAAGAATTTCCCATGGGCTAAAGAGTTTCATCTGGATACCCCATGCTGGAATGAGCGGACAAATGCTTTTTACAACAAATTAGGCTATCGGATCATCAAAACTGAGGATGGGTTCGTCTTTTACCAGAAAAGAAAAAGCGAACCCAATACCATTCAGAATTTCACATAAAGCAAATTGCTATTACAGGAAGGAGGAAATCCTCCATGAATACAAAACCAGATGCATATCTTTTCGGCCAGGTATTGGGTACTCACTCATTTCTTTTGAAGGGCGGCTTTTTGCGGCCGGACGAGTATGCAGAGATCGAAGCGCAATACTTCCTCCCTGGCGGAGAAACGGGCACGGCTGCGACCGTACTGGATTCCTTGGGGGTATCCGTCCGCATGGACGGCACCTGGATCGGCACCGAAGTCGCGCCCATGCTGCAGGCGTTTTACCGGGACAGGCAGGAGGATTTATCCCCGCTGCATCTCTGGGAGGATGATCCCGGCGTGATGGATTATGTGGTGATCGCCGGGCTGGTTCGCTCTCCCATGGGCAGGTTCCAGGCTTTGTTTTCCACCGGCAAGCGCTGGTGGAGCGTCCCCCAGGAGAAGGACATCGTTGGCTGCGAAGCCGCGGCCATCGATCCTTTTTTCGGGGAAGAATCGTTTCTGACCATGGAGATTTGCCGCAGGCATGGCATCCCTTATGTGACCATCGACAGTCCCCATGATTCTCCCTTGCATCAAGGGACACAGGAAGAAGCCCTTCAATTCATCGTCAATCATCAGCTTGCGCCGTCCGTCCTGGCCTGAAGCGCCTTCTGCGAGCAGGCCATCGGCAACGCCGTTCGTCTGGGCTGTCGGCAAATTGTGATCTATGCCTGCGGCTATGATACCCTCTCCCTTCGGACAGACAATCAGGCGCTTACCGTGTATGAACTGGATCGGCCGGAAATGATTGCGGATCGCTGGAAGCGCATTGCACGCATAGGCCTTGAACCTGCCTGCCAGGTGGAAGACATCGGCTGTGATCTGTCTCAGCCTTCCTGGAGGGAAAAACTGCTCCAGGCGGGATTTGACCCAAAGAAAGCCTCCTTTGGAAGCCTGCTTGGCATCAGTTACTATCTTTCCAGGCAGGATTTCAAGAACCTCGTCTCCGCGATCGCATCCATATCCTGCGATGGATCGTCCATATGCTTTGACTATCCGGTCTCTGAAGACAGCGCAGAAAGCCGGCGAAACCGCGAGCTTGCCGCCGCCGCAGGAGAAATGATGAAGGCAAAGTATTCTTATAAGGAGATGGAAGCGCTGCTTACCAATGCGGGCTTTCTGATTTACGAGCATATGGACGTAGGTGAAGCAACCGATGCGTTTTTGAAGGAAAGCGGCATGACCGCCCCGGCAGGCGTGGGGTATTGCCTGGCGGTGAGAAAGGGATGACGAAGCATGATGATGGAAACGCAAAGGCTGCTGCTCCGGGAAATGAATCCAGGTGATTTTCAGGCGCTGTTCCGGGTGCTCGGCGATCCTGAAACCATGTGGCATTATCCTTACACCTTCGACGGGCAGCACGTCAGGGATTGGATCGATAGGAACATGAACCGCTATCGGAAGGACGGCTTCGGGCTGTGGGCCGTGTGCCTGAAGGATACCGGGGAGATGATCGGCGACTGCGGGCTGACGCTGCAAAACATCAACGGAGAAATCCTCCCTGAAATCGGCTTCCATATCCGCCGGGACTGCCAGCGGAAGGGCTATGCCAAAGAAGCCGCCCGGGCCGTCCGTGACTGGGCGTTCCGGAATACGGAGTATCCGGCCTTGTACTCCTACTGCAAATACACCAATGTGCCTTCCTTCCGGACGGCGGAAGCCATCGGGATGCGTTTTGCCTGCGAGTATCCGGATGAAATCAACGGAAAAACGCATGTGTCGGTGATTTCACGGGAGGATTGGCTGAGTGAATTGTTAAAGGATCATAAAGAAGAGGTGGACAACAAATGAAGATCCTCGTATTGAACGGAAGTCCCAAGCGGGAAAAGAGCGACACCATGCACATCACCCGGGCATTCCTGGAGGGAATGCAGGAAGATAGGCATCAGGAGATCCATGTGATCGACGTGATTGACCGCCATATCGCATACTGCACCGGCTGCTTT
>CAZQAM010000280.1:0-3432 GCA_964591355.1 uncultured Oscillospiraceae bacterium | reverse complement strand
CATCCACCTCAGGCAGCAGGGCGATCTCCGCGATGCCCCGGGCGATATCCTCCGCGGCGCCCTCGCCCTGCACCTGGGCGGGACGCAGGATGATCTGCATGGCGGGAAAGCGCCTCCGGGCGACGGTGGCGATATCGTGGATCACCGCGCCGGAGCGGGAGGTGACCACGCCGATGGCCCGGGGAAGAAGCGGCAGCTGACGCTTCCTGGCCACGTCAAAGAGGCCTTCCTTCAGCAGCCTGTTTTTCAGCGCCTCCAATTTCAGATACAGTTCTCCCACGCCGTCCCGGGTGATGGTTTCGGCGTAAAACTGGTAGCTGCCCGATACCGTGTACAGCCCAACGGCCCCGGTCAGGATCACCTTCATGCCGTTTTCCGGCGCAAACTCCACCCGCTGGGCGTACTGCCGGTAGCATACGCACTGGATGCGGCTCTGCTCGTCCTTTAAAGTGAAATACCAGTGCCCGGAAGCATAGCGCTTGAAATCGCTGATTTCCCCGCGCAGGGAAAGGAAGCGCAGGGAAGGGTCGCTGGCCAGGGAGCGGCGCACGTAATCATTCAGCTCGGTGACAGTCAAGGTCCAGGCCATGTTACTTTGCCTTTCGCTGGGCGGCCTCGACGGTGTTTTCCATCAGCATGCCGATGGTCATTTTTCCTACGCCCCCGGGGACGGGGGAAATATAGCCCGCCACCTTTTCCACGCTTTCAAAATCCACATCGCCCACCACTTTGCCGTCCACCCGGTTGATGCCCACGTCAATGACCGCGGCGCCGGGCTTCACCATATCGGCGGTGACGAACCGGGGCCTGCCCACGGCGGCCACCAGGATATCGGCCCGGCGGGTATGGGCGGAAAGATCTGCGGTGCGGGAATGGCAAATCGTGACGGTACAGTTTTCATTCAGCAGCAGCATGGCTACCGGCTTGCCCACGATGTTGCTGCGGCCGATCACCACCGCTTCCTTCCCGGAAAGCGGCACATGGGCGGCTTTCAGCATGTGCAGGATGCCCTTGGGGGTGCAGGCCACCACCCCCGGCTGGCCGGTAAAAAGCCTGCCGGCGTTTTCGATGTGGAAGCCGTCCACATCCTTTTCGGGAATGATTTTCCGCAGCGCGGCAGCTTCATTCAGATGCCCGGGAAGCGGCAGCTGCACCAGGATGCCGTCGACGCGCTCGTCGCCGTTGAGCCGGTCGATGAGGCTTTCCAGCGCTTCCTGGGTGGTATCCTCGGGAAGACGGATGGTTTCACTGTAAATGCCCAGCGCTTCGCAGGCCTTGCCTTTGTTGCGCACATAGACCTGGCTGGCGGGGTTTTCGCCCACCAGGATCACCGCCAGGCCGGGAGTGATCCCCTGGGCTTTCAGGGCGCTGATCTTTTGCTTTAAGCCCTCCGTCAGTTCCTCGGCCATGACTTTTCCATCCAGCAGCACTGCCATATCAGCGATTCTCCTTTATCATCAATTGTTCCAGGCCGATCAAAGCGGCGCCCACGGCGTTGTCCCCGGAAAACTCCGGCCGGCCAAAATACAGACGCAGCCCCAAACGGCGCTTTTCATTGCGTTCCACTAAAAGCTCTCTCAGCAGGGCGGACGAAGCCACTCCGCCGGCCAGGAGCACCTCGGAAACCCCGGTTGTTTCCGCCGCGGCGGAAAGCAAACGCAGCACGGTGCGGCAGAGGACGCCGTACACTTCGGCGGCGGTATCCTCCGGCGGGCAGCCGGCGGCGATCATGCGCATCAATTGCGCTTCCGCGCCGGACAGGTGGCAGTGAAGGCCGTTTTCATCCATGCTGACGGGCACGCGGTTTTTGCATGCGCCTTTTCTTGCCATTTCTTCCAGATGCGGCCCGGCGGGGAAGGGGAGACGCAGCGCCACCCCGACGCGGTCCACCAGCTGGCCCGCGTGCAGATCCATGGAGGCGCCCAGGGGCGAAAGCTGATCCCCGTCCGCCAAAAGCACATCGGTGGTGCCGCCGGAAAGATGCAAAGCAAGGAACCGGGCGGCTGTCAGGCCGCTGCCATACCGGGCGGCGGCGATGTGGCCCCGCTGATGCGTGGTGGGGAAAAAAGGAACGCGCAGCGCGGCGGCAAGGGATCGCCCCTGGCTTTCGCCCACCCGGAACACCGGCATGTAGGAGCTTTCCTGATCCCGGGGGGATACGGAAGCGCACACGCAGGAGATGGGCTCCTCCGCTTCCTGAAGCAGGGGAAGCAGCACCTGAGGCAGCTGCCTTACATGCGCAAACACGGCCTCGCTTTGGCGAAGGCCGCGTTCTCCTGCCGCAACGGGCAAAAGCCGGCGCAGCTGCCGGGGCTCCTTTCCCGGGCAGCAGAGTGCGGCGGACGTGGTGTAATTGCTGGTGTCAAGGCCCAGGGAAAGCATCGGGTTGTTCCCCTTCGTCCCGGCTTTTGAGCACGGTGGACAATACGCCGTTTACAAATTTGGCGGAGGCGGGCACATCGAAGCGCTGGGCCAGGGCCACCGCTTCATTGATGACCACGGCGTCCGGCGTTTCCCGGGCGTAGTACATTTCGTAGATCGCAACCCGCAGCACCGCCCGGTCCACTTTGGAAATCCGGTCCATGGTCCATCCCTTCAGGGATTTTTCCACCAGGCCGTCGATTTCCTCCGCATGGGCTTCCACGCCGGAGAGGATGCCGTCGATATACCGCCGGTCATCTTCCTCCGGCACAAACTCAATCAGGCCGGTCAGCGTTTCTTCCCCGCCGTCTCCGCCCAGCATGTTTTCAAACACCATCTGCACGGCAGCCGCCCGCGCCGATTTTCGTGACATGGGCCAATACCCCTTCTCTGCCGATTATTCTTCCGTATTCTCCTGGGTTTCCTGCGTATCAGGCGCTTCCTGAGGAGCGTCCTTCTTATCGGTAACGGCCTTGACGGCGCGCTCCAGCTCGCTGTCGCCTTTCCCGCGGTACGCGATATTCTGCTTGGGCGGGAAGAGCCTGTTGATTTTTTCTGTCAGCCACTGCTTCTTGTTCTTCACGCCGCCGATGAACAGGCCCAGGCACACCAGGACCGCGATGAGCACGGTCTTCCAGAAGCCCAGGGCCAGGAACAGCAGCGCCAGCACCATGGCCAGGGCGGCAAAAAAGACGGCGCATTCCGCGGTGCCTACCTGCAGGATCTTCGCAGTAAACTCATTCCGTTTTTTCTCATTGTTTTCGCTCATGGCGCATTCTCCTTTTCCGTCTCTTCTTCAGATACGGCATCTGCAGGCTCGGTTTCATTCCCGTCATCCGGGGAAATGGTTTCTGTTTCTTCCTCAGGCGCCGGAGGTTCTTGCGCAGCGGATTCCGGCGTTTCTTCCGCTTCCTGGCTGTTCAGCTCCGCCTCCGCCGCGGCTTCCTCCGCCCTGGGCGGCTCGGGCACGATGGCCTCTTCCTCCGGACGGCTGAAAAGACGCTGATGCAG
>CAZQAM010000279.1:0-3437 GCA_964591355.1 uncultured Oscillospiraceae bacterium | reverse complement strand
GGTGGCGGAAATTTTGCTTGAGGCTGCGGACAGGCGTCCCTTGCCGCGGGGCCCGAGGCCGCGGAGGCCTCGGGCAGCTTCCGTTCTGGTTTTATGACCGGATCATGGTCTGCAGTATCCTTTTCAGCGTTTCCCGGGCAGCGGGGGAGAAAGCGTGGTGGCTGCTGCCGGGCAGGACGACCGGGGCGAAACGCCAGATCTCCCGGGCCATGCGGAAGGAGCGGGGGCTGACGATTTCGTCGTATTCCGGAAAAGCGGCGGTGACCCGGAAAATGGGCTTGGGATCCACTTTGCCGATCTCCCGCCTCAGCCGCATGAATTCCAGGTACGGGTGCAGACAGGAAAGATAAGCCAGGGGATGGGCGGCATGCACACTGTTGGCGGCCCGGGCGGCAAGGACCTGGCGATCCTTGGTCTCCTTATGGGAAACCGCCAGAAAGCAGTTGCGGAGATACCGCGCCGTGAAATGGATGCGGAGGGGACAGGCGATGAACAGCATGGATTCAAAATGGATGCTGGGCTGCATGGCGGCTTTCAGCCCCAGCAGACAGCCCATGGAATGCCCCACCAGGATCACCCGGCCATAGCTCTGCCCCAGCGCGACAGCGGCCTGCTGCACGCTGTGCTCCCAGCTTTCCCTGCCGCTGCGCCGGAAATCCCTGACGCTGCCGCCATGGCCCGGAAGCAAAAGATTCACATAGGGCGTCCCTTTCGGCAGGCTGCGGATGAGAAAATCAAACTGGGAAGGGCTGCCTTGGATGCCGTGGACGAACAGCACGGCTGTTTTCTTTTGTTCTGTCCGCATCATAGGATCTCCAGATGTTCCAGCAGGATCCGGGCGCCCAGCAGGATCAGGATGGCTCCGCCCAGGATCTCCGCTTTCTTTTCATATCGGTCGCCGAATACGCCGCCGATTTTGACGCCCGCGGCGGAGAAGGCGAAAGTAACGAGCCCGATGAGCAGCACGGAGGACCAAATTTTTACCGACAGGAACGCAAAGGTGATTCCCGCTGCCAGCGCGTCAATGCTGGTGGCCACGGCCAGAGGCAGCATGGCTTTTGCCGAAAGGGAGGCGTCCGGCGGGGCTTCTTCTTTGTCAAACACCGCTTCCCTGATCATGTTGCCGCCGATCAGCAGCAGCAGCCCGAAAGCGATCCAATGGTCATAAGAAGCGATGATATCCCGGAACTGCGCGCCGAAAAGATAGCCCAGCAGGGGCATCAGCGCCTGAAACGTGCCGAACCACAGGCCCACCAGGGCGGCGCTTTTCCATTCGATTTTCTTCAGCGCCAGGCCCTTGCACACCGACACGGCGAACGCGTCCATGGACAGGCCCGCTGCCAGCAGGAAAAGAGACAACAAGCTCATCAGAGCACCTCCCTCAACAGAAAAACCCGCAGCAGCGCGGACACCGCAGGGCTGCGGGCTTTATCTGGCGGATTCATCGGCTTTTCCTGATCGCACGGAGAAAGGAAAGCGCGCGCCGCATTCCGTAAAACGAAAAAAGTGAGTTTCCCCACTTTTTTCCTGATCAGGCCAGGATTTCTCCGTCGTTTTCCACCGTGACTTCTTCCACATTGCGGATAGCCCAGCGGGCCACAGTCATTTCGGTGGGTGCCTGCCCGCTCTGGCCCACGGCCAGGGTGATGGTTTCGTCTTTAATGTTCATGATGGTGCCGTAAATGCCGCCGATGGTGGTCACGCGGTCGCCCTTCTTGAGGGCAGCCAGCATTTCCTTCACTTTTTTATCCTTTTTCCGCTGGGGACGGATGAGCAGAAAATAAAACACGGCAATCATCAGTGCCATGGGAAGGAGCATGGAAATCAGGGAAGCAGCGGGATTCATCTGCATGGCTTCCTCTGTGCCTTCCGCCGCGGCCGCGGCGTCGCCGGCGCCCTCGGCCAGGGCAGACTCAATACCAAAGAGCAATTTCTCGAGCATGGGATCGTACCGCCTTTCAATTCGTATAGAACATAGTTATTATATAATGAATTGCCGGGGATGTAAAGCGTTATTTTTCTTTGAACAGGGAAACGCGCGCGGAGGAGCAGGGAAAACGGCCCCGGCAAACGGGCGGCCGGGAGGGAGATAACCTACGGGCAAATTGTTGTTTTTTCCGGGGTTTTCCGTTGCAGCAGATAGCAAACTATGGTATAATGCGGCATGCTGGGGAAGCCTGGCGACAGTACGCTTTCAAAGGGGAAAACCATGCCGGATACCGTTTTTCATGTGGATCATGTTTCTTTTGCATATGACGAAGAAAGCGGGAACGTGGTGCGGGATGTATGTCTCGATGTGCCGCGGGGCGCTTTTTATGCCATTCTGGGCCAGAACGGCTCGGGGAAATCCACCCTGGCCAAGCTGATGAACGGCCTGTATCAGCCCGGCGAGGGCTCTGTTTCCGTCTGCGGCATGGATACCCGGGATGAAAGCAATACCTGGGAGATCCGCCGCCGGGCCGGTATGGTGTTTCAAAATCCGGACAACCAGCTGGTGGGCACCGTGGTGGAAGAGGATGTGGCTTTCGGCCTGGAAAACATCGGCGTGCCCACTCAGGAAATGCCCGGCCGCATCGAAAAGGCGCTGACTGACGTGGACATGCTGCGCTTTGCCAAGCGTGCCCCCCATACCCTGTCCGGCGGGCAGAAACAGCGGGTGGCTATCGCCGGTGTGCTGGCCATGCAGCCGGAAGCCATTATTTTTGACGAATCCACCGCCATGCTGGACCCCCGGGGCCGGCAGGAGGTGATGGCTGCGGTGCGGCGGCTGAACAGGGAAATGGGCATCACCGTGCTGTGGATCACGCATTTCATGGAAGAAGCGGTGTCCTGCGACCATGTCTGCGTGATGAACGAGGGGCAGATCGCGCTGTCCGGCACCCCGGCGGAGGTGTTCTCTGAGCCGGAAAAGATCCGGCAGTATCATCTGGATGCGCCGCCCATGGTCCGCCTGGCGGATCGGCTGCGCAAGGCCGGCATGCCATTGGCTCCGGGGATCCTGACGGTGGAGGACATGGCAAAGGAGGTGGCACGGCTGTGCAGGTGACGCTGGAAAATGTGACCCACACCTATCAGCCCGGCAGTCCGTTCCAGTCCACTGCCATCAAAAATGTGAGCCTTACCATCCGCGAGGGGGAATTCCTGGCGCTGATCGGGCATACGGGCTCGGGAAAAACCACCCTGGCCCAGCACATCAACGGCCTTTTGAAGCCTACCAAAGGGCGGGTGCTGCTGGACGGGCAGGATATCCACGAAAAAGGATATGACAAAAAAGCGGTGCGCAGAAGGATCGGGCTGGTATTCCAGTACCCGGAGCATCAGCTGTTTGAGGAAACGGTGGCCAAGGATGTGGCTTTCGGGCCGAAGAACCAGGGCGTGCCGCAGAAGGAAAAGATCGGAAGAGCGTCGTGTAGGGAAAGAGTGTAGGATAGGGTGTA
>CAZQAM010000278.1:0-3440 GCA_964591355.1 uncultured Oscillospiraceae bacterium | reverse complement strand
AACACCAGCGGCATTGTATTTGCCCTGATGCTCAACGAAGTGCGTCATCTGCGCTTCAAAAAAATCGTTCAGAATATTTCCTATATTCCGCACTTTTTCTCCTGGGTCATCATCTGTTCGATCCTCAACGAGCTGCTTTCTCCCTCCACAGGCATTGTGAACAAGATCATTGTGGAAATGGGAGGAAAAGAAATCTTTTTCCTGTCGGACCGCAACTGGTTTATACCGATCGTCATTATTTCGGATATCTGGCAAAGCTGCGGCTGGGGATCCATCATCTATCTGGCTGCCATTTCCAATATTGATCCTGAATTGTACGAAGCGGCCACCATCGACGGCGCCCATCGCGGACAACTGGCCCTGCATGTTACGCTGCCTTCCATCATGAGCGTCATTGTGATTATGATGATCATGGCGGTGGGAAACATCATGAACGCCGGCTTTGACCAGATCCTCAACATGTACAACGCCCGCGTTTATGCCGTTGCCGATATCATTGATACCTATGTGTACCGGATCGGCCTTCAGAAGATGGATTACGACTATTCTACCGCGATCGGCCTGTTCAAGAGCGTGATCGGCCTTGTGCTGGTCGTTGGAACCAACACGATTGCCAACCGGCTCGGCCAGACCGGGCTGTGGTAAGAAGGAGGTGTGCGTGATGAAAAAGCGCGTATCGCATCTGCATCGGATGAACGCTTTTGATTATGTCAACTATGGCATCATGATTATTCTGTGCCTGCTGGTCATTTATCCGATCTGGTATCTGATTATGCTCTCCTTCAGCTCCTACCAGGGCATGATAGAGTACAACGGAATGGGCATGCTGACCCCACAGGGATTTACGCTCTCCGCCTATGAGCGGTATTTCAAGCTCAATTTCATCCGGACCGGCTACTATGCCACAATTTTCCGCACCGTGGTGGGAACCTCGCTTTCCATGATCGTGATGGCCCTGGGCGGCTATGCGCTTTCCAAAAAGAAAATGCCTTTCCACGGCGTCATCACCGGCCTGATTGTGTTTACCATGTTCTTTAACGGCGGCCTGATTCCTACTTACCTGCAGGTGAAAAGCCTGGGGCTGATCGACAGCCTCTGGGCGCTTGTTCTTCCCTGCCTGATGAACACCTTCTATATGCTCGTGCTTCGGAATTTCTACATGGGCATTCCGGAGGCGCTGGAGGAAAGCGCGCGGATTGACGGCGCCAGCGATCTGCGCATCTTTGCCCAGATCATTCTGCCGATTTCCATGCCGTCGCTCATGACGATTACGCTGTGGGTCGCGGTCAACCACTGGAACAGCTGGTTTGATTCCTCGATCTATATTTCTTCCTCCACCAAGCAGGTAATCCAGGTTCATATCCGCAACCTGGTGATTGAGCAGGAAAACGGCCTGAGCTCACAGGTGATGACCTTTAACACCCGCGACAAAATGCCCACACCCGAAACAATGAGAGCGGCTGCCATCATGATCACCATGGTACCGATTCTCTGCGTGTATCCTTTCATTCAGAAGTATTTTGTCAAGGGCGTTATCGTCGGCTCGCTGAAAGGCTGATCCCACAGGTTCTAAGGTGCGGGTGCACCTAAAAAATAAAAGGAGGACTCACTATGTACCGGAAACTTGTTGCTCTGGCACTGGCGCTCATGATGCTGCTCGGCACCGTCGCTTTTGCTGAACCCGCAATGTACTCTGAAGAGTACGATCTGCTCATGGAGCAAAAAGAAATCGACCGCTGGGAAATGTATCCCGAGCTGGAAGGCTCTGAAACCCTGACCATCACCTGGTGGAGCGACAACCAGCCCGTAAATGAAGACGTGTTTGCCGTCAAACTGGCCAACAAGGTTTTCAACATCAATCTGGTTCCCATCCTGCGCACCGGCGACGACGCCCTCAACACCCTGCTGGCTTCCGGCGAAATTCCCGACTTCATGGTGACCGGCAACACTTCCACGCTGCTGAGCTACTATCAGCAGGGCGTGCTGGCTTCCCTGGATGAAGAGACCCTGCGCAAGAATATGCCCAAGTATATCGCCGGCCTGGAAAATTCTGTTGACATGGCTCTGGCCAACGTCACCAACACCGAAGACGGCAAGATCATGGGCATCCCGCGCATCAACATCTTCCACGCCTATCCCATTGCCGGCAGCATCCGTGCAGACTGGCTCAAGGCTGTCGGCGTAACCGAAATGCCCAAGACGCTGGCGGATCTGGAAAAGATCTTCTATGCGTTTGCAAAGAATGACCCCGACGGCAACGGCAAGAATGATACGTATGCCCTGTCCACCCCGGCCAGCGGCTACGGCATCCACAACCATGTGTTCCAGACGGTGTTCGGCGCTTACGGCATCAACCCCTTCTACTGGAAAGAGGAAGACGGCAAGCTGAACCTCGGCATGCTGACCAAAGAGTTCGTGGAAGCGATGAAGGTGCTGGGCCGCTGGTATGCGGACGGCCTGATCGACCCCGAATTCGTGACCGACCTTGGCCGCGCCTCCCAGTACGACTTGGCCGCGAAATTCTCTGAAGGCCGCATCGGCTACCTCGACAACCTCGGCTATGATGACACGCAGTGGGACAATGACGGCCATCTGAACGCCAAGTGGGTCGCCAAGAATGAAAGCTGGTCCAAGTTCTTCAAGGATAACATTGACAACGCTGATGTGCTCTACGCCACCACCAACCCCACCACCTTTGACGACAGCATGATCGAGCCCTACTACATCACTATGAACCCCGTCTATGCTGAGGGCCATGAAGATGACTACGGCTATGTGCAGCGTGAAGTGGTTGACAGCCACCTTGCCTTCGGCGCTCAGCTGAATGAACAGCCCGAGAAGCTCGAACGCATTATGTTCATGCTGGAAAAGATGTATTCCGATGAAGCCGCGATGGCCACCTTCGGCGTTGGCTGCCCCGGCATTGTGTGGGAGTTCAAGGATGATGGCTCCCGCGTCTTCCTGAACGATCAGGCGGAGCATGCCCACTATCATCCTCAGGCTGTATACACCGGCTGGACTTGGTGGATCTGCCCCGTCTTCTACACCAATCCTGACATGCTGACCGTTGTCAGCGGCGCCCGTATGGACCAGCGTTTTGAACGCAGCGCGGCCATCGTCAGGAATATGCCGGCCATCAAGCAGGCGCTGCTGGCACCTTTGAATGCCGCGACCGAAGAACCCGAACTCATGAACACCCGGATCTACGAGTACATTGTCAACACCATCATCGACAACAACGTCGAAGAAACCTACGATCAGTTTGTTCAGGACTGGCTCAGCGACGGCGGCGCTGCCATCATCGAGGAAGCCAATGCCTGGTATGATTCCGTGAAGTAATCCTGTTTCTCTCCAGCCGGCGGGCGCTGGAGGGCGCCCGCCGGGGGTGTTTTGTAGCCGCGTTTTCAAAATTTTTTAACGGGATTTATTAAAGGGCCGGA
>CAZQAM010000277.1:0-3471 GCA_964591355.1 uncultured Oscillospiraceae bacterium | reverse complement strand
ATGAAGCGGGCCGGGAGCGGTGATGCGGCGCTGCATCCTGCCAGCCTCCTTCTTTACCACTTGATATAAATGTACAGGGCATCGTCAATCCACCAGTAAGTGTACCGCCGCAGCCCCATGTTGATTTTTCCCCATTTGCCCAGCGCGGACAGGGCGGCGTTGTAATACTTCCGCTCAGAGAAACGGAAGCCGACGCCCTTCTTTTTGGCCTTCTTGGCCTTTTTTACCATGCTCGCAATTTTGCTCCGCCAATTGCTGCCCGCGTACAGGCCTTTCTGATGGGTATATTCCCACTTGGTGGCGTAGCAGTAAGGAAACGAGAACTGATAGTACGTGGAAGCTTCCCGGTCGATGGTATGGCTGCGGCCCATCAGGCTGTCGGTCAGATTGAAATACGGCATGTAATCCGAAACGAGCCGGGAGTTATTGGCGTCGTTCCAGGTGAGGTCATACTGATACCAGTCGCCGCCCAGCTGCACCAGGTTCCACGCGTGGGCGCCGTCGGCGTCGCCATACACGTACAGGCAGGGCACGCCGAAATACCGCAGGGCAAACTGCGCGGCATGGGCATAGCCCTCGCATACGGCCACTTTGTTGACAAACACGGAATAGGCGGCACGGCGGCCCTTGTAGACTACCCGGTTGCCTTTATGGACCTTATTATCCAGTTCATACTTACAGTTTTTCACGATATATTGGTCCAGCGCCACCTGATGGTTGAAGGCGCCGCCCTTGTAATTGCTCTGCTTCTGGATCTTTTTGAGGATTTTGAGGGTCTTGGGCAGATATTCCTTGATGATCTTCGTCTGCTTGAGGATCTCGTCGGACTGATAAAAGTCATAGAATTGATAATCGGCGAACATCAATTCGGGACAGTCGTACTTGATGGCGTACTGCACCCGCTGGCGCTGGGAAGAGGTCAAATTGAAGCCATAGATATTCCACTGGTCGGGCTTGCCCAGGGCCAGCGCGTCGTACATGGAGGAAAAGGCGCATTTTTCCTCATAGCTCAGCTGCTGGTAATAATAATGCAGGCTGGGCTTGTAGGTATTCCATACGGAGGACTGCGGAGAGGAATAATAGGTGCTTGCCCCCCATGCGACGGGAGCGAGGGACAGCGTGATGGCCAGCACGATCATGCAGACGCCGAGCCGTTTCCAGAGATTCATTGAAAAACCGCCCTTCTGTATTGAATGAAATTCTTTTTTTCATTATACATGCCATAAACGGAGAAGTCAATCCAAAGCATTGCGTATCCCCTTTCATTTTTTTGCTGCGCTTTACAGTGAGCGATAAAACGTGATATAATGAAATGAGGATGAAAGGGGCGGCCCTTTCGGAAGAATAAGGAGGACAAGGATCATGGCGCGCAATCAGTTTGCCGGTTTCGGCGGCGGGCCCAATATTCAGCAGCTTATGCGGCAGGCCCAGAAAATGCAGGAGCAGATGCAGAAGGCCCAGGAGGAACTGGACGAAAAGGTGTACGAGGCCAGTGCCGGCGGCGGCATGGTAACGTGCAGGGTATCGGGCAAAAGGGAGCTGCTGGACATCTCCATCAAGCCTGAAGCGGTGGACCCGGATGACGTCGAGATGCTGCAGGATCTGATCCTGGCGGCGGTGAACGAAGCCCTGCGGGAAGGCGAAAAGACCCGGGAGGAAACCATGGGCAAAATGGCCCCGGCCGGCATGGGCGGGATGTTCTGATATGACAGAGAAGATTGATCCCATTTCCCGGATGGCGCTGCAATTGGCCCGGCTGCCGGGCATCGGGCCCAAGAGCGCCCAGCGCCTGGCGTACCATATCGCGGCCATGCCGCTGGATCAGGTGAAGGATCTGGCGGCCGCCCTGTGGCAGGGGCGCAAGGCCCTGCGCTTCTGCGTCCGCTGCGGCAATTACGCCCTGGCGGAGTACTGCCCCGTCTGCGCCGACGAAAGCCGCCATAACGGGCAGATCTGCGTGGTCCGGGACGCCCGGGACGTGGCGGCCATGGAGCGGATGCGGGATTTCAAGGGGCTGTACCATGTGCTGGGAGGCACCCTTTCTCCCATGGACGGCGTGGGGCCGGAGGATATCCGCATCAAGGAATTGCTTTCCCGGCTTGGGGAAGAGGAAGTGGAGGAAGTGATCCTGGCCACCAACCCGGATATCGAGGGGGAGGCCACGGCGGCGTACATCGCCCGGCTCATCAAGCCCCTGGGCGTCAAAGTGAGCCGCATTTCCTACGGCGTGCCGGTGGGCAGCGATCTGGAATACGCGGATGAAGTGACCCTGGCCAAAGCCATGGAAGGCAGACGGGAACTGTAAATATCATACAAAGGTCTGAGAAAGCGACATGCTGCATTTTTATCACGGCGTCATGGGCTCCAGCAAAACGGCCATGCTGCTGATGCAACGATACAATTACCTCCAGCTGGGATTGAAAGTGGCGCTGGTGAAGCCCGCCGTCGATACCCGCGTTTCGGTGAATACCGTGTATTCCCGGGTGGGCCTGCAGGCCGAGGCCGAGATCGTGCTGGAGAAGGGCAACAGCATCCGGGAACAGCTCAACTGGCTGGCGGTGCAGCACGCCCATTCCGATTTTCAGTATGTATTTGTGGATGAGGCCCAGTTTCTCACCGAGGAGCAGGTGCAGGAGCTGGCCGATATGGCCGACGATCTGGAAATCTTCTGTTACGGGCTGAAAACCGATTTTATGGGCAATTTCTTCCCCGGCTCCGCGGCGCTGCTAAGGCTTTCGGAGGATATCCACGAGGTGCCCGGTTCCCTGTGCTGGTGCGGCAGGAAAGCCACCATGAACACCCGGGTGGACGCTGCGGGCAGGGTGATCAAGCAGGGGGAGCAGGTGCTCATCGACAACCAGAACGAAATCAGGTACATCGGGCTGTGCTACCGGCACTGGCGGGAAGGAAAATCCCATGGCTGACTGGCAGGAAGCATTGAAAGGGTATACGGGGCTCCTGGCGCTGGCGGCATTCGTGCTGGCGCTGATCGCGCTGGTTTTTTTGATCCTGATCTTTGCCCGGCAGAAAAAGGCCGACCGCCGGGCTTCCCGGCGTCATGAGGGCCTGCAGCGCCAGATGGAGGAAAACGCCCGGAATGCCCTGGGCCGCATGGATTATACCACCCTCAGCGAGAGCCAGTCTGCCCGGCTGATGCAGGCTATGGAGGAGCGAGGCCGGGATGAAGCGCTGCGTTTCACTGATCTCTCCGGCCGGCTGGACACCTTCGGCGACAGCCAGGATCAGCGGCTCCACCGCTTCAGCGCCCAGCTGGATGAAAAGCTGACCCAGAACGAGGTCCGCATGGAAAACATGCGCCGGACGCTGGATCAGAGCGTGACCAAACTGCAGGAGGAAAACGCCAGAAAGCTGGAGGAAATGCGGCAGACCGTGGATGAAAAGCTCCACGCCACCCTGGACAAGCGCCTGGGGGAAAGCTTTTCCCTGGTCAACGAGCGGCTGGAGCAGGTG
>CAZQAM010000276.1:0-3515 GCA_964591355.1 uncultured Oscillospiraceae bacterium | reverse complement strand
TTCGTATTGGCCACGATCTCATCCACATACGCCTGGGGCGTCACGCCCTTTTCCGCCGCCTTGCGCTCGATCTTCTGGCCGTGCTCGTCGGTGCCGGTGAGGAAATAGGCGTCATAGCCCGTCATGCGCTTGAAGCGGGTCATGGTATCGGCAGCCACGGTGGTATAGGTGTGGCCGATATGCATGTTGCCAGAGGGGTAGTAAATGGGCGTTGTGATGTAATAGGTCTTTTTGTTCTCCATGGGGAATCCTCTCCTTTTTCCGATGCCGGGGAGCAATGAAAAGCCCCCGCATCATCGCTTGATGCAGGGGCGTAAATCGTTTACGCGGTACCACCCTGGTTTACGCGCTTTCGCAGGAAAACGCGCCTTCATTCGGCGGATATCGGCGCCGCCCGGCGGAGGCTGAACGTGCTTGCCCCCGCATGCTCCAGGGCCATGTTCCCCTGCTTTCGCCGCCGCATTCCACCCTCCGCGGCTCTCTTGAGACGAAGCGGGCAGGGTACTCTCCCATTCCTCGCATGTGTTTCTTATCTTACGGTTTTCCGCCCCGGTTGTCAAGAGAAAAAACCGCCGCCGCACAAAAAAGAGGCTCCCACGGAGCCTCTTTCCCATGATCCTGATTTACGCGGCAGGCGTTTCTTCTGCGGGAGCCTCTTCCGCGGGGGTTTCTTCCGCGGGGGTCTCGGTCAGGTTCTCCACGGCTTCATCCACCGCTTCCTCCACCTGATTGATGATCACTTCGCCCACGCCGTCTTCCGTGGCAACTTTATCCTCCAGGCCGTCCCGCTTGGCGCAGAAATAGCACAGCTTGACGCGGTTGGCGGCAATGGCCTGCTCCACGGTGCCGGCCACCAGTTCATCGGTCTGGTTCAGGGTCTGGCAGTCGTCATGGGTATGATACGCCTTGCCAGAGCGGGTATTGGTCCAGAACACCGTGGTGGTGATGGCTTCCATGGCCGCTTCCTTCTGCTCGGCGGATACGGGATTGAAATCATAGCTGGCCACCCCGCCGATGAGCAGGGCCACCACCGCCGCGATGGCGCCGATCTTTTTGATCTTGGGGTCAGCGTCCTTGTTGGTGGCAAGAAGGATAATGAAGGGCACAAAGGCCAATACGGCCACCACCAGGCCCAGATTGTTCCACAGCCAGAAGAGGGCCTTGTTCTTTTCGGACATGGGATTGATATGGTTGGCCTTTTTCCACAGCTGGGAGCCGATGATCAGGCAGATCAGATCCAACACCAGCAGCACAATGACCGGCACCCACAGCGGCACCGCGTCCAGGAACTTGGGGGCGAATTTCTCAACAGCCACCAGCTGCGCCAGAATCTCAAAACCAATAGCCAGCACCCACAGCACAATGGCGCCGATGCGCAGGCCCACGGTGCTCTGCTTGGTCTGGTTCAGCATGGCCTGGGCCACTTCCTTGGCGGCCTGCTCCTTCGTGGTCTGCTTTCCGGTGGTGGCGGACACGATCTTGTGTTCCTTCTTCACCGGCGCCTTCTTTTCGGGGGCTTTATTCTCGGACATACGTTTCACTCCATTCTTTTCCTTGTTGGTCTATTCTATTATACATGAATTTCCGAATATTTCAATAAATTGTGGAAAACTTTCTTGACGAAACACTATATTCTGTGCATAATGGAAACGAACAGAAAGGAGACGAATCTGAAATGGACATAAATTCCCTGCTTTCCATGGTACTGGGCAGCGGCAGCGCCGATGAAATCAGCCAAAAAAGCGGCGCTTCCCAGCAGGATGTGGGCAGCGTGCTCACCTCCGCTCTCCCCCTGCTGCTGGGCGGCAAAAGCGAAAAAGCCACGGCCAAGGAAGTATCCAAAAGCACCGGGCTGAACCTGAACACCATTCTGAGCATCCTCGCGGCCGCGGCGCCCCTGCTGCAGGGGCTACTTGGCAGCGGAAACAATAACAGCAGCGGCGCTTCCTCCGGCGGCGGCCTGGCGGATCTGCTGGGCGGGCTGCTGGGAGGTGGCTCCTCTTCTTCCGGCGGCGGCCTGGGCGGGCTGTTTACCAGCCTGTTCGGCGGCGGATCCTCTTCCCAGTCCTCAGCCCCCGCGGCTTCCGCCTCCTCCCAGCCCACAGTGATCCAGAACCCCAACAAAAAGCCCGCTGCCAAGAAAACCACCGCCAAGAAAACGACGGCGGCCAAGACCACCGCGGCGAAAACAGCAGCGGCTAAGACCACCACGGCAAAGACCGCTGCAGCGAAAACGACGGCAGCAAAGACCACTGCGGCAAAGACGGCATCCGCCAAGACCACAGCCGCGAAAACCACCGCGGCAAAGACCACTGCGGCGAAAACCACGTCGACGAGGAAAACCACAACAGCGAAAAAAACCACTGCCAGAAAATAATATCAGGCATCAAAAAAGCCAGGCGCATCGCCTGGTTTTTTTGCATCCATAAGGTCCCGATTATTTGAAGAGGTTGGGCACTTTGTTCAGCGCCTTGCAGAGCAGCATGCCCAGCACGCCGCAGGCGATGATCTCGCCGGCGCCCACGGTCAGCATCAGATACCAGAAGGAATCCGGCACGCCGTACACCTTTTGAAGCACGATGGGCACGATGACCGCGTTGCTGACCACCGGGGGGATCCAGGCGATCTTCGGCGTTTTTTTCAGCAGCCGGGTGCCGACGGCGCCCAGCAGCGTCGCCAGGCTGCCGAACACCACGTCCCACGCGGCGCAGCCCGTCATCAGATTGGCCAGCACGCATCCCACCGTCAGCCCCGGCACTGCCGAGAGGGTAAAGACAGGCAGAATGGTCAGCGCTTCCGAGAGGCGGACCTGGATCGCTCCGCTGGCCAGGCCAAAGGCCTGCGCCACCAGAGTCAAGACCACATACAGCGCGGCGATGGCTCCGCCCCAGCACAGGGTTTTGACATTGAAAGAATTCTTCATGTCAAATCTCCTTTCTTTTCCAGGCATACGGCGCTTCGCCGCGCCCGGGGATTCCTGCCGATCAACAGTCAGCAGGCGTTCAATATACCACATTTTTTGCGGAATGACAAGCCGCTCTTCCGCACATCCTATCCTTGCGGCGGATGCGCGCCGCGAAAACATCAGCGCGAAAGGAGCGTCCCGATGAGCGATCACAAGAACCAATGCATCCACTGCAGCGTGGAATCCTGCAAATACCTCAGGGAAGAGCAGGGCCTCTGCTCCCTCTCCAGCATCCAGGTGGCTCCCACGCCCATGGCCTACTCCGGCGACCCCGCCGACGAGAGCATGTGCCAGAGCTATTCAAGCAAAGAATGACGCCGGAAAAGAAGCGCCTCAGGCGCAACGCAAGGCCGGATCTGGAGGACGTGGCATCAGCATCGGAATTTACCGGCTCCCTGCCCGCCCAGCGGTCGGAATACATGCCTGACGAAACGGACGTGTCCGAAGGAAATGAACCCTGAAACAGAAAAACCGCGAAGCATTCATGCTTCGCGGCTTTTTTTCACAATCAGTTTTTCCGCCAGATTTCAGGGGCAAACAGCAGCAGCAC
>CAZQAM010000275.1:0-3522 GCA_964591355.1 uncultured Oscillospiraceae bacterium | reverse complement strand
CACCCCCACCCTACCCTACACTCTTTCCCTACACGACGCTCTTCCGATCTAGCCTACCAAAAAGCCCACAGCCAAGCCCACTGCCCGGCCCACATCGAAGCCGCCTCAGGGCAATGTGGTTACCCCGATTGGCTATACTTCGCTTTTCCGTCCGGGATATTCCACCCATCAGGATAAAGAAAGGTTCCTCTATAAGCTCTTTGACAATGACCGGAGCACGGTGTTCAACTGGACGTACTGGACCAGCGAAGCCTGGTCTGCCGCGCCCGGGGTTGATGAAGAGGCCAACTTCACCATTTATTTCGGGGGAGGGGCCACGGTGGGCGCCATCGGCTTCCGGAACGGCAACTGCTCCAGCTCCGCGGCATACAGAAACAATGCCAGGGTTTATCGATGGATAGTAAGGGTATGGACCGATGATGGCAATCATTACGATATGAACATTTCCCCAACCGACTCCTACTCTGCCGAATACAGGGTTTATCCGCTGAACAGAATTTATCAAAATGTGGATAAAATTCAGCTTTACGTGGTCAAAGGCCGGGTCAAAGCCGGCAAGAAAGACAAGAACAACCTCTGCATTTCCGATATGCTCTTCTATACGGCCCCGTAAGGGAACGCCGTCAGGGCATGAAAACACCCCCGTCTGCGCTATTGGCAGGCGGGGGTTTTCCGTACTTCGGTTTCCCGAAAACATTCAGCTTTCGGATTCCTGCTGCAGATTCACATCCCGGGCGGTGGACCCGATGTGCTTTGCGTCGTTGAACAATTCGATCCGGGGGTGGACATACGCTCCCTGCTGTACCGGGAAATTCAGGATGGTGACAGAAGTAAAATAATAGGGGAGCACGGAGCATACATAAGGAAACGGCAGCGAAAGCAAATGGGAAAGCGCACACGCTCCCGAGCCGCCATGGCTGAACAGGGCGATGGTTTCCTTCCTGCCGCCCGTGCAGAGAAAACGGCCTTTTTCGTGCTGGTAGCCGTAGCACAGCATCAGTTCATCGATATTCGATGCGATCCTGCTGTAATACTGAAGGGCGGCATTCTTCGCGAAATACGGATGCTGACGCCAGTCCCGGGCAGAAAAATCAAAATCCTCCCGGTCGATCAGCCAGTCGGACAGCGTCCAGGGATGCCCGCTTTCCGGAAGATCCGGCCCGCCCCAGGAAATTTCGTGCATATAATCCAATTGCGTCACGGGCAGGCGCAGCCGCCTGGCGGTGTATTCTGCCGTTTCCAGGGCGCGCCCGTTGGGCGAGGAATAGATGGCGGAGATCTTTTCATCAGCCAGTCGCTCCGCAGCGGCGGCGGCCTGCTGCCTGCCTGCCGCCGTCAGGCAGTCGCGCTCATAATCCGGTTCCCCGTGCCGAACAAAAATGATGCGCATGGCTTCCTCCTGCAAAAGAATTTACAGAGAGATTCTAAAACTGCCTGCCGTTTTCTGTCAATCCCCGGCCCGGAGAAGGAAAAATGCCGGCATTTCATGGGGCATCAAAACTGCGCGGAAGGAAAAATCGCCGGCTATGCGTTTTCCTTCGGGCGGCGTGCGCTGGGATAATCCGGTTGACAAACCAATCGCCGGGTAGTACAATACGGACGGTGTCGGAATCCGGAGAAAAATGGATTTCCGCAACCTTCCATGCTCCGCCCATGCGCTGATCATCCCCGGGCGGTCAACGGCGATATCAAAAAGAAATGAGGAAGTATCATGAAGGGCAACGTACTCGTCGGTCAGTCCGGCGGCCCCACGGCCGTCATCAACTCCAGCCTTGCGGGCGTGTTCAAAGCAGCGAAAGATTGCGGCTTTGGCAAGGTCTACGGCATGCGCAACGGCATTCAGGGGTTCCTGAATGAGCAGTATGTGGATCTGTCTGATTATATCCGGGACGAATTGGATCTGGAAATGCTCAAGCGCACCCCTTCCGCCTTCCTGGGCAGCTGCCGCTTCAAGCTCCCGGAAATCGACAAGGACAAGGCGCTGTTTGACAAGATTTTTCAGCTGCTGGACAAACTGAACATTGAAGTGTTCATTTACATCGGCGGCAATGATTCCATGGATACCATCCGCAAGCTCTACGATTACGGCGTATCCATCGGCGCGAAGCAGAAATTCGTCGGCTGCCCCAAGACCATCGACAACGACCTGGCGATCACCGACCATACCCCCGGCTTCGGCAGCGCCGCCAAGTATATCGCCACTTCCATCAAGGAAACCCTGTGCGACGCAAACAGCTTCGTCAACAAGAACAAGAACGTCAACATCGTGGAGATCATGGGCCGCAACGCGGGCTGGCTGGCCGGCGCCGCCGCCCTGAGCAAGGGCGAGGACTGCGAAGGCCCCGACCTGATCTATCTGCCGGAGCTGCCCTTCAGCATCGAGGGCTTCATGGAAGAAATGAAGAAGCTCCTGGAGAAAAAGGACGTGGTCATGGCGGTGGTTTCCGAGGGCATCAAGACCGCGGAAGGCAAGTACGTCTGCGAGTACGCCTCCAGCAATATTTCCACGGACGCTTTCGGCCACAAGCAGATGTCCGGCACCGCCGCTTACCTGGCTTCCCTGATCAGCAGCCAGCTGGGCTGCAAGACCCGCGCCATCGAGCTTTCCACCCTGCAGCGCTGCGCTTCGCACCTGGCCAGCAAGGTGGATATCGACGAGGCCTTTGAAGCGGGCAGCGCTACGGTGAAGGCCGCCGCGGAAGGGACCTCCGGCGTGATGGTGACCATCGAGCGTGTGTCCAGCAATCCCTACCGGAGCGCCAACAATGTTTACGACGTGCACCGCATCGCCAATGACGAGCGTGTCGTTCCCCGGGAATGGATCAACAAAGAGGGCAACTACGTGACCCAGGAATTCATTGATTACGCGCGGCCGCTGATCCAGGGCACCTTCGAGCCCGTGATGGTGGACGGTCTGCCCAGGCATCTCACACTGAAATAAGCGGGCTGCGGCCGGAGTCCTGCCCGGAAAACAGTAAGAATCTGCAATTCTTGATGCGCTTTTCTTTCGAAAAGCGCATTTTTTTGTACGGATGCCTGGCGGGCCTGTGCCCGCGGGGGAAAACCTATAAATAAAAAATTACGAAACAATATTGACATTTATGAAAAACAATCCTATAATTTAGTAAACAAAAAAGCCGCATAAGATACAGGAGAAGGAGCAAATGAAATTCATATTGATCGGCGCAGGGCAGCGCGGTATGGTCTATGCCCGGTACGCCCGGCAGAAGGGACATGAAATCGTGGCGGTGGCAGACCTTGATCCTGTGAAGCGCGAAAGCGCGGGGCAGGAATTCTCTGTTCCCGAAGACCGCTGTTTTGAATCCGCGGAAGCGCTGCTGGCTTTTCCCCGCATGGGAGACGCAGCGATCATCGCCTCCATGGACCGGGATCATTTGCGCCATGCAATCCCCGCCCTGGAAAAAGGATATCACCTGCTGCTGGAAAAGCCCATTTCCCCGGTGCCGGAGGAAGCGCTGGCCATTGAAGAAACGGCCCGGCGGCTGAATCGCCATGTGGCAG
>CAZQAM010000274.1:0-3524 GCA_964591355.1 uncultured Oscillospiraceae bacterium | reverse complement strand
GATGGAATCTCGTGACTGGAGTTCAGACGTGTGCTCTTCCGATCTAAGATGGGATCCTTCAACCGGCCGTACACGGAGCGCCAGGCGGCCTGCATCATGGGATAAAAGCCGTCGTAGCAGCCGAAATCCACGCCCACGGAAAAGCTGTGGGAGAAGCCTTCTTCCATGGGATGGTAGACGCGGGTCATGGTCTTGGTGCGCATCATGTAATCAATGTTATATCCCCTGTCCATCCTGGGCAGCTGGCCGTCCGTACCGGGATAAACATAATCGATGGTGAGGCCCTGGCGCACGGTATCGATCTTCTTGCGCAGCGGGAACCCGTAGTACAGGTAGTTGATGGTTTCGCTCTCGGGCTTGCTGATGCCGATGGAACCGATGGTGAATTTCCGGTCCACAACATGTTCGGACTGGACGAAATTCATATCCCGCATGGTGACGTCTTTCGCCCAGCGGGACAGCATGATCATTTCGCCGGAAGATTTGTTCTGCGCTGCAAACAAAGGCAGCGTATAGTTGACTTCCTGGCGCCAGAAGTATTCGCAGTCCTTGTCATAGCCCATGCTGTAGGGCTTCGAATACTCGTTCTGCCGGTACCAGTTGGCAGGGGAGAAATAATCGTAATCCAGCACATTGTCGGACGCCGCCAGCACGAAAGAAATCTTGGAGGCAAAGCCGTAATCGTCGGCATTCTTCAGCACCGTGGTGGTTCTCGTGACCTTGAACCCGTCTCCGGCCGCCTCGTAAATATCCCGCATGCCCAATTCCGCGCCGGTGGGGGAGCGGAGCACGCCTTCCGCGGTCACGCGGCCGTTTTCCAGTTGAGCGCTTTCATAGGGCGCGTCGTAAAATTCCGTAATGGACAGCACCGTCTTGATGAAAGCATACAGCGGGCGCCTGTTGTAATACAATACCCGGCCGCCGCGGAGCACTTCCACGCCGCCGTCGGCAAACTTCATGATATATTCCCCGGACTGAATCTCCATGACAGATTCTCCTTTGCAGTTGCTTTCAAAAACGTTCATTCTCCCAGCCTGACCTCCAGGGAAGCGATGGCGCAGGGCGGCAGGACCGCCTTCAGCGTATCGCCCCGAAGGGTGACTTTTTCCAGCGGGGCGGGGTGCACTCGATCCGGATCCTCAAAAGTATTGTGGTCCACAGGCCTCCCGCTCAGCACGCGGCCCGCCGCGGAAACCGGTTTTCCCGAAAGCAGCGTCATTGCCACAGAGGCTTCCTTTTCGGCGGAAAGATTGACCAGGGACAGGGTCATCCTGTCCCCGCGGATGGATGCGGACAGATCCACCTGCGGCAATTCCTTCTGGATGGTTTCCGGCTTTTCCTCCCATTCAACGGGCACGAAATCGGCATCCTGATGGCCTTTGAACAAATCGAACACATGATAGGTTGGGGTTTTGACCAAGATATCTCCCTCGGTGAGGAGGATGGACTGCAGCACGTTGATGGTCTGGGCCAGATTGGCGATGCGGATCCGGCTGGCGTGCTTATGGAAGATATGCAGCATCAGCGCCGCGCACAGGGCGGAGCGCATGGTATTCTGCTGGAAGAGGAAGCCGGGATTGGAGCAGGGCTCGTTGTCCACCCACAGGCCCCATTCATCCACCGCCATGGCCACCTTCTCCTCCGGGTCATACCGGTCCATGATGTCGATGTTCCGCCTGAAAGCCTCTTCCTTGGCCAGGGTGTTGACCGCGGTCTGATACCAGCTGTCGTCGGAGAAATGGGTGCCGTTGGATTCCCTGCCCGGCTTTACGTAGCAGTGGACGGATACGCCCTTCATCAGGCTGGAGGGAACGCTGCGCATCAGCACTTCCAGCCAGTCCGTATTTTCTGCGTTGGCTCCGCCGGCAATCCGGAGCAGATCCGGGGCTTCCCACCAGTTCATTTTGCCCATGACCGCATAATTCCGGATATAAGTGGCGTATTTGCGGAATTCCTGGGCGTACTGCTCCGCGGTCATGAATCCGCCGCAGCCCCAGTTTTCGTTTCCTACGCCGAACATGCTGATCTTCCAGGCCTTGTCCCGGCCGTTTTTCCGCCGAAGAATTGCCATGGGAGACATGCCGTCGTCGGTCAGGTATTCCACCCAGTCCCGCATTTCCCGGACGGTGCCGCTGCCCACATTGCCGCAGATATAGGGCTCGCAGCCGATCTGCTCGCACAGGTCCATGAACTCATGGGTGCCGAAATGGTTGTTCTCCAGGGCGCCGCCCCAATGGACGTTGACGATGGGCGTTCTTTTCTCCTTTGGGCCGATCCCGTCCATCCAGTGGTAATCATCGGCGAAGCAGCCTCCGGGCCACCGGATATTGGGGACCCGGATGGCTTTCATGGCTTCGACGATATCGGAACGGATGCCGCGGACATTGGGAAGGGGTGAGTCTTCGCCGGCCCAGTAACCGCCGTTGTAGATGCAGCGGCCCAGATGCTCCGAAAAATGCCCGTAAATATGGCGGCTGATCCTCGGCCCTTTATTGCCCGTATCAAGGATGGCTTTCATGGCGCGTATCCTTTCTTCTTTTCAGGCCATGGCGCAGGTCAGGCCTTGATGGCGCCCACCATGATGCCCTTGACAAAGTATTTCTGCAGGAAGGGGAAGAAGCACATGATGGGGAGCATGGTCACGATGATGGTGGCGGACTGAATGCCTTCCGTGAAGCGGGGCACTCGCGGGCCGGCGATGGACAGAGAGTTTACGATGTTGGAGTCCATCACGATGGTCCTGAGCACCAATTGCAGCGGGATCAGGTCGTTCCTGCGCAGGAAGATCATGGCGTTGAACCATTCATTCCACCGGTCCACCGCGTAGAACAGAAGCACCGTCGCCAGGATCGGCTTGGACAGGGGCAGGATCACGCTGAAGAAGATCCGCCATTCCGCGGCGCCGTCGATTTTTGCCGATTCGATCAGCGCGTCCGGCAGCGACATCATGTACGATCGGGTAATGATGAAATAGAAGGTGTTGACGCCATAGGCCAGCAGAACGGAGAACAGGCTCTTGGTCAGCTTCAATTGAAGCATCAGCAGGTACAGAGGCACGATGCCGCCGTGGAACAGCATGGTCAGCAGCACTGCGTAAAACAGGAATTTCCCGCCGGGGAAATTGGTTTTTGACAGGCCGTACGCCAGGCTGGTGGTCAGCAGCATGTTCAGCGGCACGCCGATCAAAACGATCAGCAGCGTCGTCTTGTAGCCGATCAGGATCCTCGGATCCTGGAACAGGCGGTGGAAGTTGTCAATGGTAGGCTCTGACGGGAAAACCATCATCGGATTCTGCGCGGCTTCCTTCTGGGTGGCCAGAGAAAGCGCCAGCACGTTGATCATCGGGTAAAGGATCATGATCGCCAGGAAAACCAGGAAGAAAAGAATGATCCAGTCCATCAGTTCAAAGCGGTCGCGCAGATGCCTGTGTCCCTTTTTCTTTGTTGTTGCGGTCATCTTTTTCCACCTCCTCAGCCCAGCAGGCCGGATCCGCCGACTGCCTTGGAAACCCGGTCAGCCGTGAT
>CAZQAM010000273.1:0-3537 GCA_964591355.1 uncultured Oscillospiraceae bacterium | reverse complement strand
CCACAGGCGGTAGATCACGTCGTACTTCTTGGGCTTCCGGAGCATATCCGCGTAGGAGTAGCGCCTGGAATGATTGAAGTTATCCAGTTTCGCCAGTTCTTCGGAACGCATGATGGACAAGTGATACGGCAGCGCGGCGTGCTCGCACCAGTACTTCGTGGGCACCTCGATATCCAGCCCCAGCGCCTGGCCGTGCTCCACCATGGATTCCGTCAGCCCCTTTGCCCGCAGATCCAGCGTGAAGCGCTTGCCCAGCTGCCGGCCGGCTTCGGCGACGGCATCCTGACAGCTGTTCCAGAAGTCTTCCGCGGAAACCTGCGTGCCGACGCCGGATTCATGATTTACCCGGAACTGCACGATATCAATATCCGGCACGGCTTTGAGCAGCGCGACAATGCCGTCATGGCAGTATTCTTTCAGCGCTGTCTCCGATTCGGGCAGGTCATGCACGAGAGATTCCTGCTTTGTCGTCCACGGGCGCTGCTGCCACGTCGCAAGTACAAACTGGATACCGAAGCGGTGGCATGTGCGCACAGCCATGCGGAGCGCTTTGAGGTTATCCTCGCGGGAGGTCGATACGCGTTCCGTCAGCCCGACGGACGCATAGCCCGGCACGTCCACAAGGAAGGGATAAGGCGGCGACATGTAGGCGGTATCAAAACCGACAATCAGGCAAAAACGATTGAAGCGCGCGCTGGCCAGACGCTCGCAGTAATATTCCCAGAACGCTTCCGACATGAACCATTCGTTGTCCAGATGTCCCAGCAGGTAGCGGTCCATGCAGCGCACCTGATTATCGGGCGACTCCGTGCACTCCTTCGCCTCTTCGATGGCGCTTCCGCCGTAGATCCTGACCCGGCGCGCCATTTCCAGCAGCATATATAGCAGCCCGCGTTCATCGCTGCCCGCAAGCAGCAGCGCCTTGCCGCCCCGGGTGTTCAGCCAAAGACAGCCCACGCTTTCAGGCTGAGGCGGAAGCTGCCTGCCATTGCCCTCCAAAAGCACTTTGACCGTGTAATCCTTTGCCGTGCCGATCACGATGGCGAGCTGATCCTCGCATGCGGACGCGGGCACAAAACGGATATGCCCGAAGCTGAGCTTTTTTTTCCGTAAGCGCATTCTGGAAGATCTGCATCCCGGTGCGGACCACGGGGCTTTCCGTCCCGCACACCAACAGTTGATAGGTGCTCACTTTTTCTCTCCTCCGGCCTCACGCAGCGTCAATCCTTGAAGCCGGAAGCAGCGATACCGGCTACAAACTGCTTCTGGAAGGTCAGGAACACAACGAAGATCGGCACCAGCGCACAGGTCGAGGCCGCCATAATGGCGCCATAGCTGGAGGAGTTCTCCTCTTTGAAGAAGTTCAGGCCCAGCGGAATGGTCGCCAGCTCTTTTTTGCGGATATAGACCAGTGCGCTCTCATACTCATTCCATGAGCTGACGAACTGGAAAATAATCAGCGCGCTGATTGCGGCAGTTGAAAGCGGCAGGATGATGCGGATAAATGTGGTGAAGTGCCCTGCACCGTCGATCTTGGCGGCAGAGCTCAGATCCTCCGGTATCGAGAGGAAGAACTGCCGCAGCATAAACGTGCCGAACGCCGTGAACATGCCCGGAAGGATCAGCGCCCAATGCGTGTTGTACAGGCCAAAAACCTTAAAGAGCACGAAACGCGGGATCAGCATCATCTGGGCCGGGAAAGCGAGGGTGGACAGATAGATGAGGAAGATGATGTCGCGGCCCTTGAACTTGATCTTGGCGAATGCGTAGGCGGCCAGCGCGCTGGTAAACACTTCGCCCAGAACGCTGAGCACCGTAACCTTGGTGGAGTTGAGGAAGAAGGTCACGAACGGCACGTCGGAATTCCACACGCGGTCGTAATTCGCCCAGGTGATGGGGTTGGGGATCCACTGGATGGGGAAATTGAAGATCTGGTTATCCGGCTTGAAGGAGGCAGACAGCATCCAGAGGAAGGGGGTTATCATGATGATAGACAGAAACGCCATCAGGATGGTTACAAGCACTTTGATAATGATTTTACTGGTACGGGCTTTCATCGCTGATCCTCCTTTCCTTACTGCTTCTTTTCCCTGGCGTTGGAGAGAAGCATTCTCCCCGCCGTAAACACCAGCACAATGAAGAACAGCACCCACGACATTGCGGTAGCGTAACCGATCTGGTTGTTGGTAAACGCCGATTTGTAGATATAATAAACCAGCACCGACGAAGAGATGCCGGGGCCGCCCTGGGACATAATCTGCACAGGCGTAAACACCTGGAACGAGCTGATAAAGGAAATCATGGTCAGGAAGAACATCGTATTGGACAAAGACGGGATGGTGATGTAACGGAACTGCTGCACCCCGTTCGCGCCGTCGATCATCGCCGCCTCATAGAGGGATGCCGGTATGCCCTGCAGCCCGGCCAGCACGATGATGATATTATAGCCGATGCGCTGCCACACGCCCACGATGATCAGCGAAAGCAGCGAGGTTGAGGAGGAGTTCAGCCAGCCGGGAGGATTCTGCACGCCCAGCGACATGAGCACCTTATTGATGGGGCCGTAGGTGGGAATGTAAAGGATCATCCATACGATGGAGACCGCCACCATGGAGGAGATATTGGGCAGATAGAACGCAAGGCGCAGAACGCCTTTGCCGTACACGTGCTTGTTGAGGATGACGCCGAATATCAGGGAAAGGAAAATGGCAACGGGAACCAGCACGATGCCGTACACCAGCGTGTTGATCAGGGATTGGACGAAGGTGGCGTCCAGCGGCAGTTTCGCATAATTGGCAAAACCGATAAACTTCAGTTTGGTGATGGGCGCCGCAAAATTCCATTTGGCAAAGCTCAGCACACCGGATATAATCAGCGGCGCCAATTTAAAAACAAGATATCCAATAAAATTCAAGCTAATAAAAGCCCACCCCGCAAGGTTCTCTTTTGCGGAGAGGGATAATTCACGCCTGACCTTCGGCTGCCTGTTCGATGCAACCAACTCAGATCAACTCCTTTACGCTTGCGCTGTGGGCAGCAGGTTTTATCCGTTCACAAGCCGGATTTCATCCAGGAAGATATCCGCCGCAAGCATGTCACGGCGGGCATGAACATGAAATTGCCTTACCACCCCGGCAGTAAGGCGCGCCGGGATGGTAAGGCAGTGCGTCACGTTTGAAAATTATTGGTCAGCCCGGATCGCGGCGTCGCCGTCCGCCTTCATCTTCGCGAGGGCGTCCGCCGTGGACATTTCGCCGTTGAACACCAGCGTCAGGCAGTTGTCAAGCACTTCGTTGATGCCAACCTGGCCGGCGCGGATGGTGGTATCCTTGCTGATGAGGGTGCGGTCACGCCCCATGACTTCCATGGCCATGTCGTAGTCGAGGCCGGGCTTTTCAGAGAAGATCAGAGAGTTGAAGGCTTCCTTCTCCTCAGCGGTCTTCAGCGCATAGCCGGGATGCATGGCCTTCGGGCCGGCAAACAGGTCAGCAGATCGGAAGAGCACACGTCTGAACTCCAGTCACCGCTCATTATCGC
>CAZQAM010000272.1:1219-3559 GCA_964591355.1 uncultured Oscillospiraceae bacterium | reverse complement strand
CGCCGCCAGCCCCAGCACCGCGCAGAAAGAAAGCTGAAAGCTGGCTGAAAACAAGTCCAGGGGGCGAAAAACCAGGATCAGCAAAAACGCGGCTGCCAGCGCCGTCAAAGGATCCGGCGCGCGGCGCGCCAGCCTGCGGCCCTCCGCGAATACCATCAGCAGGGAGGCGCGCACCACCGGGGCGGAAAAATCCAGCAGCGCGCAGTAGAAAAGCAGGAACCCTGCCAGAATGACGAACTGCGTTTTTCTCCCCGTCAAGGCCCGCAGCGGCAGCAGCAGCGCTTCCGCCAGCAGCCCCACATGCAAACCGGATATAGCCAGGAGATGGGCCAGGCCCACATCGGAAAAGGCCTGCACCGTTTCCGGCGGCAGATTGTCCCGGATCCCGGCCAGCAGCGCTTCCGGCAGGGCGCTTTCTTCGCCGAATACCGCCCGGATCTTTTCATCCAGCCAGCTCCTCGCCTGATACGTCAGGGACTTCAGCCCCCGGCCCGGATGATCGGCAACGAGTGCTTCCCGGGCGCCGCTGATTCCTGCTGCAGCGCCCTTTTGAAGCAGGTAAAGCCGGCAGTCAAAGCCATAGGGATTCACCTGACCCTCCGGATGATACAGACGGCCGGAAAAGGACACCCGGTCCCCTTCCCGGGGCAGAAAAGGCGCCTGGGGTTCCGGATGATACGTCCAGTACACCCTGTTCAGGCGATGGACTTCGCCGCCCCTTCGCAGCGTCACCTGCTCCAGATAGGCCCAGGCCGTGCCGTCCTCCCGCAAGGCCGCATCGCCGCAGAGCACGCCGGTGATTTCGTATTTCCCTTCTTCCGGAAGCAATGGATGGGACGCATAGCCGGAAAGCAGCATCCCAAAGAAAAGAAACAGGCCCATCACGCCCAGGATCCGCCTGCGCCCGATCCGGGGCAGCAGGGCCGCCGCCGTCAGGCACAGGCCTCCCGCGATCCACACAGGCACAGGCCGCCAGACAAACCGAACGCCCGCCCATACGCCCAGCCCGAAAGCAGCCGCGGCAGCTGCAAGCGGACGCTGATGATGAAACGGGCGGACCCTCACAGGCTGATCACCAGGCCGGGATATACAGCCTCCGCGCCGGGGAAAACCTCCCGGGCCTCCGCCGCCATGGTTTCCGGGGCGTGGCCGGGCGTCAGGTGGGTCAGATACAGCCGCTTCACCTGGGCTTCCTTCGCCACCTCCCCGCACATCCGGGCGCTCATATGGGGCTTGTTTTCCCCCCATTCAGAGGAAAGGAAAGCCGCGTCCGCCAGCAGCACGTCGGCTCCGGCGGCAAAAGCGGAAAGGCCGGGGCAGGCATTGGTATCTCCGGTAAAAACCAGCGTATGCGCTCCATCAGTGATACGCAGCGCCCGGCAGGGCACGGGATGGCGCACCGGCAGCGTCGTCACGGTAAGCCCCATAATGCCAAGGCTTTCCGGATAGGGCTGCACCTGGAACGCCGGCAACGCCAGCAGCTGCCGGAAAGGAGACTGATCCTCTTTGGGCACATACACCGGCAGCGTCTTTCCCGTTTTTTCCAGATAATAGCGCAGCACCAGCATATCGCTGGCATGGTCAAAATGCAGGTGGGAAAGAAGCACGCCCTCCAGCGCGGCCGGATCCCAAATGGCCATCAGTTTTCCCAGCACCCCGGCACCGCAGTCCATCAGCAGCGTCCTTCCCTCGTGCTCCAGCAGATACCCGCTGGTGGCGCCTCCCGCGCAGGGAAAGGGCCCGTGGCAGCCCAGCACATGCAGTTTCATGGCGGCCTCCTCCTTATTCGATTTCAAACCTGCGGCTCACCCGGTCCCGCCAGGCGACGCCCAGGCCGATCTCCTCATTGAGCCGCACTCCGGCCCTCTCCAGGCGATCGACGGCAGTGGACAGGGCCAGTTCAGGCGTATTGTTTTCCCCGCTCAGGTGTCCCAACAGCACCTGCTTCACCCCGGTTTCATACAGATCCAGCAGCGCTTCGGCGCTGGACGCATTGGACAGATGCCCGTGGCTGCTGAGGATGCGCTGCTTGAGATACATGGAATAATGGGGATTGCGCATCAAAAGATCCGGATCATGGTTGCTTTCCAGCACCATCACATCGGTGCCGGCAAGCGCCTTGAGCACGCTTTTTCTCATACAGCCCATATCCGTGGCAGTGGCGGCGCTGTGGCCTCCGTAAAACACCCGGAAGCCCACCGGATCAGCGGCGTCATGGGGAATCGAAAAGGGATAGACCGCCAGATCGCCGATATAGAAATCCTCCCCGTCCGTGAATTCCCGCCGGTTCCTGAAAGCCACATCCCCAACGATCCGGGCCATGGCATTCCAGGTGCGCTC
>CAZQAM010000272.1:0-1209 GCA_964591355.1 uncultured Oscillospiraceae bacterium | reverse complement strand
ACGCCCTTCACATGGTCGCTGTGTTCGTGGGTCACCGCGATGGCGGTGAGGGTTTCCGGCAGGATGCCGATTTCGCTCAGCGCCTGCTCGATGGCCCGGCCGGGCATGCCGGCGTCAATGAGCAGGCGGGTATCTCCCGCGCCGATGAACAGCGCGTTTCCGCTGCTCCCGCTGAACAGCGGGCAGAATGTAAATTTCATGCCGTTTCCTTTCCCGGAAAAGAATGGATCATACCTGTTTATTATAATCAAAAGACGGCGGAAAGGCAAGGCTGATGGAAAGCCTGCCGTCATTTTTTCCGGTACACAACGGCGCACACGCACAGGCTCACTTTTTCCGCCCCGGCCTTCATCAGCGCATCGGCGCAGGCGTGGGCCGTGCTGCCGGTGGTGCGCACATCGTCAATGAGCAGAATGCGCTTTCCTTGGGCATTGGGCAGCGCCCGGAACGCCCTTTCCACGTTT
This sequence comes from uncultured Oscillospiraceae bacterium, assembly GCA_964591355.1. Classification (GTDB taxonomy): domain Bacteria; phylum Bacillota; class Clostridia; order Christensenellales; family Aristaeellaceae; genus RUG563. The sequence goes on along the minus strand of CAZQAM010000272.1, from coordinate 745 downwards.
TTTCCCCGCCCCTTCGCGGCTGTCAGGCTCTGGGGCCTGCCATATCGCGTCCTTTCCAGGCACGCTTCCGCCGGGATGCCGGTGTGCTCCGACAGCGCTTCGCACAGCAGCGCCGCCTGATTGTATCCCCTCCTGCGCAGACGTTTGGGATGCAAAGGCACCGGAACCAGGCAATCAAAACCCCTGTCCGGCAGCGCCTCCGCCATGGCCGAGGAAAGCAGGGGCAGCGCTTCGCCGCAGGCCTCGAACTTGAATGCATGAATCAGCCGCCTCACTTCTCCCGCATAGCGATAAGGCGCGTACACCCTTTCAATGGGCTTCATCAGCGGGGAGCTGCAAAAGGAGCAGGGCCTGTTTTTCTTCAACGGCGACAGACAGCGCGGGCACGCCCCCGGCGGCACTTTCTTTTCCGCCAGGGCCCTGCGGCATACATCGCACAGGCAATCTTCCTCACTGGCCCGCCGGGGATCCCCGCAGCACAGGCAGTTGGCGCCCCGGGGATACAGAAGGCCGCAGATTCCCCGCAGGATGCCCCGCAGCCCTTCCCGCCAGCTGTCCACGCCCCTCTCCCCCCTATTTTTCATTTTTTCGTCAGCATAACGGATGGATCGTCTTTTTGTTATATATGCCTCTGATTGGGATGTTTCCTGCCTTTTATGACAAAAAAGGCACTTCTTTGCAATACAAAGCGGACTTCCGCTCGCTGTCGGGCACACGCCTGTCCGTTTTCGCGCCCTGTTTATTC
>CAZQAM010000271.1:2496-3573 GCA_964591355.1 uncultured Oscillospiraceae bacterium | reverse complement strand
ACCACCCTATCCTACACTCTTTCCCTACACGACGCTCTTCCGATCTAAATGCTGTCCTCCACGCGCTTGAGCACGGGGCCCATTTCGCCCAGAGTTACTTCCATGCGGAGAGTATGGTCGCCCTTGGTGAGATAAAAGCGGAAAGGATGGCCGTCTTTATCGCCCAGGGTCCGCATTTCCCAGTTGGTGTCATAGCCGAAAGTAACGGTGCTGAGATCTGCAAAGGGGATCTCGCCGTCAATATAGATGGTGCGTCCGCTCAAAGCGCCTCGCTGATACATCTGGCGGGCTTTGACGGAGATATTGTAATAGCCGTCCTCCGGCACGCTGAAATCCCACTGGATCCATTCCCCAGGATGAGTCCAGGGGTCGCCGCCGATATAATTGAGGATCGTGTTGGATACTGAAGAAGGCTCCGTCTGCCCGGATGAGCGGTCATAGCGGGCATACAGGCTGGGAGCAGACCGCAATGAAGCGCTCTCCCCCTGCAGGGTGACAGCATAGTTTCTGGCTGCGTCTGACATTTCTGCCTGCGGCTGCCTGGCCAGATACACTTCATAGCTGTCGTACACGGTGATGGGCGTCAGGGTCATGCCGCCGATGATGACAGGCTCATTCACGGAAGTCAGAGTAATGGTGTTTTCCCCCGCGTGAAAGAAAAAGGCGTAGGGCTCCGTCTGATAGCCCATATCATCGCGGCAGAAAGCGCGCTGCCATTCAAAACGCTCCACCTGGCTCGGGCGGATATCATTGCCCTGATTGTCCTTGCGCACTTCGCCCACGTCCGTCCAAAGCCGGCTGAAACACAGGGTGGAAGCGCCGGAAAAAGGCAGTTCGCCATTGATCAGCAGCTGCCGTTCAATATCCACGCCGCGGGATTCCACCGTCAGGTAATCCAACAGCACATGGTACATGCCATCCTTTTCAATCTGCACTTTCCAGGTGATTTCGGCATCATCCGGCATCAGAACGCTCACGGCCCCGTTTTCCTGCCGGATCTCCCCCTGTCCCTCGAAAGCGGTGATATCCACCGGCACATCCGTGTCGCCGGAAGCAACCCCGGCATGCGCGGCCAGA
>CAZQAM010000271.1:0-2486 GCA_964591355.1 uncultured Oscillospiraceae bacterium | reverse complement strand
ACGTGTGCTCTTCCGATCTGATTCCGCTCACATCCGCAGTCAGATCCGTCCCTGCGTATTTGCTTCGGAAATCCTGTGCGCCGTCGCCAAGCAGAATGGACAATACTGCCACGACGGCCAGACAAAGCAGACCGATCCATACACCGCGATACCTTCTCAGCATATTTTCCCGCCTCTCCTGCAGCAAACTATATCGTTTTCGCTGCTAATTATGTACTTAAATTTCATGAGTAAACAAAAAAGAAATATGCATTCTCTGGTTAAAATTATATATAAGGCACGCAGGCTTGTCAATCTTTGAATTGATTTTTTTGCTTCTCATTATTTGTTTTTTCAATTATTCATTTGCTTCTGATTCAAACAAAAAAGGCGGAATCTCCATTCCGCCCAGGTAAGTTAATCCCCAGAGTGAGTCACCGTAAAATGCGCCGCGTCTCCCAGATCGGGATTGTGGGCCAGGTATGATTGAATGGCGTCCCGCGCCAGGGCATCGCACCGGTTGTTTTCCGGATGATCGCTGTGACCTTTTACCTTATGGAAGGTCATGACATGGCCTTTTTTCTGGATGGTGATCAGCAGAAGCCGCCAGAGATCCTGATTTTCCACCGGTTTGCCGTCGCTGGTTTTCCAGCCCCGCTTCTGCCAGTTGTCGATCCAATGGTCATTGAACGCGTTCACCAGGTAGGCGGAATCCGAATGGACCGTAACAGCGCAGCGGGTTTTCAGCTTTCCCAGGGCGCTGATGCAGGCGAATACTTCCATGCGGTTGTTGGTGGTCTGCGGCATACTGCCGCTGATTTCCAGTTCATGCTGCCCGTATCGCAGAATGGCTGCCCAGCCTCCGGGCCCGGGGTTGCCGGAGCAGGCGCCGTCCGTAAAGATATCCACCGCTTTCAGGGCTTCACTCATGTGCTGAAATCCTCCATTCTGCATCCGTCGCGCACCTACTATACCATATCCTGTATGGAAAAGCAATCACTGACCGGGATTCTTTTCACATACCTTTTCTCCTTCCGGCATATATTCTGCCAGACAGGAGGCTTCAAAATGATCAAGAAAATATCGGAAACAGACCGGATTCCATCTGAATTGCAAAACAAGGAACCGCTGCTGACAGCATGGCCGAAGAAAGCGCCGGCCCCCTTTGGAGAGAGACTGGCAAGAAATCTGGCGTTGGCCGGCATGATGCTGCTGGTGATCGTATCCGTGCGGAATGAACAGCTCCCCGCCGGGGAAACGGTGCTGACCGCGGTGCAGCAGATGATTCAGCCCGACTGGGGCGAAAGCCTGGGGAAAATCAGTTTTGTGAGCAAACTGTTTCCGGAAACCGTTTCCGTGTTTTTTGATACTTCCCCTTCTCTTCCGGTTACGGCGCCGTGTTTCGGCCCGGTGATCCACGTCTGGAGCGCAGAAGAGCCTTATCTTTCATTCGATTCGCCGGATCAGAAGGTATACGCCGCCGCCCCGGGGCAGGTCATGAGCATCGCGCATGGCGATTCGGAGGAAAAGATCGTTCGGATCCGGCACGAAAACAGCACAGAAACCGTATACTATGGGCTGGATCACCTGTATGTACAGGAAGGCGATGAAGTAGCCGCAGCAACATGCCTGGGCACGGCGCTCTCGGGCGGCAGCCCGGCCTTTGAACTGCGCCGCGGCGGGCTGCCGGTGGATCCGACGCCGGTCCTTTCTGCCAGGAGCGTCCAGCCGTGAGGTTCCATATTGGGAAAACCATCGTTAAGATCCACCCGGTCCTCCCTTTCCTTTGGGGCCTTCTGATCCTGACGGGCTGCCGGCACTTGCTGCTGCCCTCCTTCTTTGCCCTGGCCCTTCATGAAGCAGGCCATATTTTGATGGCTTGTTTATTTGGAAAACGCCTTTCTTCCATGGAAATTACGCCGCTGGGCGCTTTATTGAATATTCAGGGCGAAGAAAGCCTCCAAGTGTTGCACGCATTTTCGATTGCGGCAGCAGGCCCCTTATGCAGCCTGGCGGGGTGCCTCCTTTCCCCTGTGCTGCTGAAAACCGGCTATGCTTCTTTCTCTTTTCTGCAAAGCTTTTCCCGGTACTGCCTTTTGATGGCTCTCCTGAATCTCCTGCCGGCACTCCCGCTGGACGGCGGAAGGATGCTCTATGCTCTGCTTCGCCGCCAGGTCCCTGGCAGGGCAGCAGAAAAATGGCTCATCCGGGCGGGCATGGCTGCCGGTACGGCTTTGCTTGCGCTCTCGGCGTTTTTTGCCTGCCGCGGTCAATTGCTCCTTGCGCCCGCTTTTGCCGGGCTTTACCTATTGTACGCGGCAGCGCTGGAAAGCAAGCGGACGGGAACGTCTTATATTACCAGCCTGATCGCCCGGCGGCAGAGAATGGAAGACGGCAGCCCCATTCCGGTGGAAATCCTCGCCGCCGTATCGAATATGACGCTGAGCGAAGTTCTTCCGTTCCTAAGCGGCGGAAAATACCACATCCTCACGATCCTGGCCCCGGAT